>NZ_JBEXVF010000041.1:0-80137 GCF_040629235.1 Amycolatopsis sp. NPDC005961
GGTCGGTCGGTTTGTTCTTCGAGCGGTCGTCAAGTGCCTTGCCAGGGGCCGGTTTCTGGGGTTCCCCTAGTTGTAAACCGGGCGGTTGGTATGTACGTTCCGCAACCCGCGCGCGGGCGAGGACGACGTCGAGGTCGAGCTGGCGCGCGCGACGGAGGACGAGAAGAAGTCCCAGCTGGACCGCCTGGCGGACTTCCAGCACCGCCACCACGAGGAGGCGCAGCAGGCGCTGAAGACGTTGCGCGAGGCGGCCACCCGCGGCGGCAACCTGTTCGGGGTGCTGATGGATGCCGCGCGGGTGTGCTCGCTGGGTCAGATCACGGAGGCGTTCTTCGAGGTCGGCGGGCAGTACCGCCGCAACGTCTAGCGGCGGACCGCCGTCAGCTGCCAGACCGGGACGAGCACCCGGCCGTCGTCGTCGGTGTCCAGCCGGTCCAGGCCGGCCGGTTCCGCGTCGAGCATCGTCCGGATGCTCTGCTTCAGCTCCTCCGCGGTCATCGACGTCGTGTAGACGGTCGGCTCGAGCTTCTCGATCGTCCAGTCCTTGCCGACCGTCTCGCGCAGGTTGGCCTCGCTGATCAGGTACGGCGCCGGGAACGCGTCCGGCACCTCGGGGGAGAAGGCGAACAGGTGCAGCCGCGCGCCCGGCCGGGTCGCGCGGGTCAGGGCGGCGAGGTACCGGTGCCGCTCGTCCTCGCCCAGGCAGTGGTAGAGCGCGCTGTCCAGGACCGTGTCGAAGCGTCCTTCGTAACCTTCGAGCTTCGTCGCGTCGGCCACCGCGAAGGTGACGTCTCCCGTGCGGGTGCGGGCCTGCTCGATCGCCGAGGGCGCGCCGTCCAGCCCGGTCACGTGCAGGCCGCGGGAGGCGAGGAACGCCGAGTTGTCGCCGAGGCCGCAGCCGATGTCGAGCACCTCGCCGGTGAACTCGCCGGCGTCGGCCAGCGCGACCACCGCGGGTTGCGGCGCGCCGATGTCCCACGGCATCTTCCGGCCCATCGGCGTGGTGCCCCGGTAAAGCTCTTCGAAGTCGATGTCCTGCACGTCCATGACCACCCCATTATTCAACGTATGATGAGATCACTTCATCATGCACCCACCGCCGACCTGGTGGTAGTGGTTGGGTATGAAATTCGGGATCTCGACGTTCGTGACCGACGAGGGCATCCGGCCGGACGTGCTGGGTGCGGCGCTGGAGGAACGCGGCTTCGATTCGCTGTTCCTGGCCGAGCACTCGCACATCCCCGTCAGCCGGGAAAGCCCGTACCCGGGCGGAGGCGACCTGCCGGAGAAGTACAAGCGCACGCTCGACCCGTTCGTGGCGCTCACCGCCGCGGCCACCGCGACGTCCGAGCTGCTGCTGGGCACCGGCATCGCGCTGCTGATCCAGCGCGACCTGATCCACACCGCCAAGGAGGTCGCGTCGCTCGACCTGATCTCCGACGGGCGCGCGCTGTTCGGCGTCGGCGTCGGCTGGAACCGCGAGGAGATGCGCAACCACGGCACCGACCCCAAGACCCGCGGCGCGCTGATCGACGAGCAGCTGGCCGCGCTCAAGGAGATCTGGACCAAGGACGAGGCCGAGTTCCACGGCGAGCACGTCGACTTCGACCCGATCTACGCCTGGCCGAAGCCGGTGCGCAAGCCGCACCCGCCGATCTACATCGGCGGCGAGAGCGAAGCGGCGCTGAACCGCCTGGTCCGCTACGGCGACGGCTGGCTGCTTCGCGGTCACACGCACTTCGGCGAGGCGAAGCGCGTCCGCGGCTGGCTCGCCGACCAGGGGCGGGCGGACATCGAGTTCGCGGTCTTCGGCGGCGACACCAAGGGCAAGATCATCGACGGCTTCCGCGAGGCGGGCGTCGAGCGCTACACGTTCCTGCTGGAGACGCTGCCCGAGGCCGAGACGCTCAAGGCGCTTGACGAGCTGGCCGAGGTGGCCGCCGCCCACCGCTGACCGGCCACGGGCCCAGGTGCGGGAGGTCGCCGGCCAGCCGGGTGCCGGCGGTCCGCCCGGACAGCCACGCCGCGAGGTCGCGCGCGGACCCGGTGACCTCGGTGCCGCCCGAGCCCCAGCGGTGGTCGCCGGCGCGGACCGCCACGCCGTCCGGCAGCCGGCCCTGGAGGAAGTCCACGGCGTGGCCGCAGAAGTCGTCGGGCCAGTCGGCGAAGCCGATGCCGATGTCGAGGTCGACGGCGTGGATCCAAACCTCGCGCCAGCGGGCGAAGACCGTGCTGGACAGCTTGCCGTCGCGGTAGTCGACGTGCTGCTCCCAGTCCCTGACGCGAGCCCACGCGTCTTCGAGCCGGACGGAGTGCCGCAGCAGGTCCCGCCGGTGCTCCTCGGCGCTGCGGCCCGCGGTCGCCTCGATGGTGCCGTCCCGGTCGTGCGTTTTCGGGTCGTAGAGCGGGACGAGCACGCCGAGCAGTGCGTTCTCGACCAGGTCGGCGAGCGCGCGCCCGGCGTCGGTGACGTGGGAGAGGACGTGCCCGCGAGTCCAGCCGGGCAGCGGCGACGGCTCGCGCACCTGCTCGTCGGTCAGCGGTTCGAGGGCGCGGTGCAGCCTGCTGTGCGCCTCGGCGACCGCGGCCGCCGGGATCACTTGTCGAGCAGCAGGTGCACCGACAGTTCGAGGCGGTTCGCGACGTCGGCGGCGGACGCGCGGCGGGTCACCCACGCCACCAGGTTCGCCATCCAGACGTCCGCGACGACGTGGAAGATGTCGCGGTCGGCCTCGGTCGGCTCGGTGATGCCCATCGCCTGGGCGAACATGTTCTCCATCAGGCGCCCGACCTGCTCGACCTCGGCCGCGGCGGAGGTGTCGGCGAACATGAACGCCCGCACCATCGCCTCGGTCAGGTGCGGGTCGCGCTGCATCAGGCGGGTGTTGCGGCCGAGCACGAACATCAGCCGCTCGGCGGGGGTGTCGCCGGGGATGGCCTGGCGTTCCAGCTTCTCCTGCGCGCGCTCGAATTCGCGCGCGAGACCGGAGACCAGCAGGTGGATCTTGGACGGGAAGTACCGGTACAGCGTGCCGAGCGCGACGTCGGCCTTCTCGGCGACGGCGCGCATCTGCACGGCGTCGTAGCCGCCTTTCGAGGCCAGTGCGAGGGTGGCGTCGATGATCCGGCGACGGCGGTCGCGCTGGGCGGCCGAGCCGAGTTCGTCGGCGCCGATCGCGCTCAGGCCGTTCCCGCGTGCCTTCGCCGGCGCTTTGGCTTTGCCGGGCATCGGCATTCCCCCGTCCTTCGGAACTTGTTCCAGTTCACGACGTAGAGTACCTGTCCTGGCGAAACGTTCAACAATTGACCCACTGGCCGAAAAACTGTAACACGTTCTACACTCGCGAGTAGTGTCCCATGCCGCGAGGAGGGCCCATGCCGGTCGCGCTCACCGAGGAACAGGCCGCGCTGGCCGAGGCCATCCACGCCTGGTCCGCCGCGCACCACCCGCGAGAAGCGGTGCGAGCGGCGGAAACCGGCTCGGGCGCCGGGGTCCCGGCGAGCTTCGCGGGGCTCGGCCTGTTCGGCGTCGCCCTGCCCGCCGCGGCCGGCGGTGCGGACGGCACCCTCGCCGACCTGGCCGCCGGGCTGGCCGCGGCGGCCGAAGAACTCGTTCCCGGTCCGGTACTGAGCACCACGCTCGGCGGGCTGCTCCTGGCGGAGGTGCCGGAGGCGAAAGAGCTGCTCCAGGCCGTTGCCGAGGGGGAAGCCACGGTCGCGGTCCTGCTGGACGAGCTGGTCGACGGCGTCTCCGGGCCGGTGCCCGGTGTGGACTCCGGGACCTGGCTGGTGGTGCCGGTCGAGGGTGGTCACGTGCTGCTCGCGCCGGGGACGCCCGGGCTGAGCGTGGAGCCGCTGACGCCGTTCGACTTCTCGCGCCCGCTGGCGCGCGTCCGGTTCTCCGGGAGTGCCGACGTCCTGACACTGCCACCGGTCGCCTCGCTGGCGGTGACCCTGGCTTCGGCCGAGGCGGCGGGGGTCGCGCGGCGGTGCCTGACCGTCGCGGTCGAGTACGCCAAGGTCCGCGAGCAGTTCGGCAAGCCCATCGGCGGGTTCCAGGCGATCAAGCACCTGTGCGCCGAGATGCTGTGCCGCGCCGAAGCGGCCGAAGCACTGGCCTGGGACGCGGCTTCCGGGCAGCACCCGCTTTCGGTGGCGAGCGCGGCCGTCGTCGCTCTCGACGCCGCCGTCGCCAACGCGAAGGACTGCGTCCAGGTGCTCGGCGGGATCGGGTTCACCTGGGAGCACGACGCGCACCTCTACCTGCGGCGGGCCGTGGCGTTGCGGCAGTGGCTCGGCGGATCGGGGCCGTGGCGGCGTGACGCGGCTTCGCTGGCTCTCGCCGGGACCGAGCGGACGCTGGGCGTCGACGTCGGGGACGATCCCGCCCTGCGTGAGGAGGTGGCGCGGATCGCCACGTTGCCCGCGTCTTCGCAGCGTGTCGCCTTGGCCGACGCCGGACTGCTGACCCCGCACTGGCCTGAGCCCCACGGGCGCGGTGCCGACGCGGCGGAGCAGCTGCGGATCGACGGCGCGCTGGCGGCCGCCGGCGTCCGCCGTCCGGACCTGGTGATCGGCGCGTGGGCGGTCCCGACGATCCTCGAGCACGGCAGCGACGAACAGCGCTCCCGGTTCGCGCGGCCGACGTTGCGCGGCGAAATCACGTGGTGCCAGCTGTTCAGCGAGCCGGGCGCGGGGTCCGATCTGGCGTCGCTGCGGACGGCCGCGCGGCGCGTCGACGGTGGCTGGCGGCTGACCGGGCAGAAGGTGTGGACGTCTTTGGCGCGCGAAGCCGACTGGGGGATCTGCCTGGCGCGCACCGACCCGGACGCGCCCAAGCACAGGGGGATCACGTACTTCCTGGTGGACATGCGCGCCGAGGGCATCACGACGCGGCCGCTGCGGGAGATCACCGGCGAGGCCGTGTTCAACGAGGTGTTCCTCGACGACGTGTTCGTGCCGGACGCCGACGTCGTCGGCACGCCGGGCGGCGGCTGGCGGCTGGCGCGCACGACCCTGGCCAACGAACGGGTGGCCCTCGGGAGCGGGTCCGCGGTGGGGGAGAGCGTGCAGTCGCTGGTGTCCACAGTGGACGTCTCGGCGCTGGACGACGTCGCCTTGGACCGGCTCGGCTCGCTGGTGGCCTTCGGGGTGGCGGGTTCGGTGCTGGACCTGCGGGCCGTCCTGCGCCGGCTGGAGGGGCAGGACCCGGGCGCGGAGTCGAGCGTGCGGAAGCTGCTCGGGGTGGCGCACCGGCAGGACGTCGCGGAGTTCGCCCTGGAGCTGGCGGGCGCGGGTGCGCTGGTCGCGGGCGACCCGGCCCAGCACGAGTTCCTGCTGACGCGGTGCTTGTCCATCGCGGGCGGCACCACGCAGGTCCTGCGGTCCCTGACCGCGGAACGTCTGCTGGGCCTCCCGCGCGGCTAGCTTCCCGGCTGGGTTGCCCGACGAGACGGTGCGAAAGGACCGTTCGCGCCGCCGGGGCCGAAACTGTCGGGGTCGTGTTCTAGCGTTGCCGTCGTGGAGTTCAGCACAGACACCCAAGCCACGTACCTTCCCGCGGATCCCCCGCGGGACGGCGTGCTGGCCTTGTGGGGCGACGACGTGGCCGGCGGGACCACGATCGAGCTCGTGCTGCCCCGGGGCGCGAAGTTCGCGCGCACGAAGGTCGACGCGGAGCTCGTCCCGCTGGAACGCGCGCTGCCTCGCCTGCTCGCGGTGGGGGAGGAGGCCAGCCCGGCCGTCGCGGCGTGGTCGGCGGCCGTCAACGCGGGGGTGAACCTCGTCGCGCGGGGGCGGCTGCGGCCCGCCGTCTCGCCGGCCGGGGCGGCGGCCTGGCGGATCGGGCCGTTGGACGCGGCCGACGAAGAATTGCTGCGCGGCCTGGCCGGTGCGTTGCCACCGGAGGCGTACGCCCTGCCGCTGACCGGGCTGAAACGCATCCGCCTGCACTCGCCGGACTCCCTGGTCCGCGCACTCTGGGACGCGACCGCCGACCTGCTGGCGCGCAGCCCGGCGGCGCCGGTCGGAGCCGGCGACCCGGCGTTCGCGGCGCGCGAACCGGCGCTGCTCGGCCCGGACGGCGCGGCCTGGCTGGCCGAGCTGGATGCCCGCGAACCCCGCGGCGTCCAGGTGCTGCTGCGGGTCGAGGGCCGGGACGACGACACGTTCGCCGGCGTGCTGGCGGTGCGCAGCATGGCGGAGGCGAGCCTGGTGGTGGAGGCGTCGACGCTGTGGGACGCGCCGGACGCGGTGCTGAACCGGCTCGGCGACCAGGTCGAGACGCAGCTGCTGCTCGGCCTGCGCCGCGGCGCGCGGGCGTGGGCTCCGCTGGAACGGGTGCTGGCCCAACCGGCCCCGGCGGAGCTGCCGTTGACGGACGACGACGTCGTCGACCTGCTGACCGACGGCAGCCGCGACCTCGGCGGTGCCGGCATCGAGGTGCTCTGGTCGAAGGGATTGTTCGCCGGCGAGGTGAAGGCGAAGGCGAGCGCGACCCAGGCGCCGGCGAGCGTCACGGAGGCGGAGTTCGCGCTGAAGAGCCTCCTGGAGTTCCGCTGGCAGCTCAGCCTGGGCGGTGAGCAGCTGACCGAGGCGGAGGTCGCGGCCCTCGCGGAGGCGAAGCGCCCGCTGGTCCGGCTGCGCGGGCAATGGGTACGGGTCGATCCGCAGCTGCTCGCGCGCGTCCGGGGCCGCACCCGCAAGCTCGACGCGGGCGAGGCCCTCGCGGCGGCCCTGACGGGCGAGCTGGAACTGGACGGCGAACGCGTCGAGTTCGCGGCGCCCCCGGCGCTGGGCGATCTGGCCGAGCGGATCCGCGACCGGGAGGGCGCTTCGGTGCTCCCGCCACCCGGGTTGCACGCGACGCTGCGGCCGTACCAGCAGGCGGGACTGGCTTGGCTGGCGACGATGACGGGGCTCGGGCTGGGCGCCTGCCTGGCCGACGACATGGGGCTCGGCAAGACGATCCAGCTGATCGCGCTGCACCTTCATCGCCGAGCACTGGCCGGCGCGCACCGGTCCGGGAGTGAGCCGGTCACGGATCGGGGTGCCGCGCTCGCGGCGTGGGCGGCACCTGCCGCGCCCGAGGCCCACAGCCATCCGCACCCGGTCGATGCCGCCGCGGAGCCGGAACCCTCCACCGTCCTCGATCCTTCCACCGCCGGTCCGACCCTGGTCCTCTGCCCGACCTCCCTCCTCGGCAACTGGGAACGCGAGTTCGCCCGCTTCGCCCCGGACATCCCGGTCCGCCGGTTCCACGGCGGCCGCCGTCACCTCGACGACCTCGCCCCCGACGAGGTCGTGCTCGCCACCTATGGCGTCCTCCGCCGCGACCGCGAGACCCTGTCCGAAGTGGACTGGGGTCTGATCGCCGCGGACGAGGCGCAGCACGTCAAGAACCCGCTGTCCGCCACGGCCAAGGAGCTCCGCAAGATCCCCGCCCGGGCGAAGGTCGCCCTCACCGGCACCCCGGTCGAAAACCGGCTGACCGAACTCTGGTCCATTGTGGACTGGACGACGCCCGGGCTGCTCGGTCCGCTCGACCGGTTCCGCCGTACCGTGGCGCGCCCGATCGAGCGCGACCGCGACAAGGCCGTCACCGAGCGGCTGGCCGCGACCGTCCGGCCGTTCCTGCTGCGACGGCGCAAGTCCGACCCGGACATCGCCCCGGAACTGCCGCCCAAGACCGAGACCGATCGGTTCGTCCCGCTGACCGCCGAGCAGACCACGCTCTACGAGGCCGTCGTGCGTGAGAACCTCGCCGAAATCCGCGAGAAGAAGGGCGTCGAACGGCGTGGGCAGGTCCTGCGGCTGCTCACCGAGCTCAAGCAGATCTGCAACCACCCGGCCCAGTTCCTCAAAGAACCCCACAGCGCGCTCACCGGCCGGTCCGGCAAGCTCGCGGCGTTCGAAGAGCTGGTGGACGTCATCCTCGACGAGGGCGAGAGCGTCCTCGTCTTCAGCCAGTACGTCCAGCTCTGCCGGCTGCTCGAGCGCCGCCTCAAGGATCGCGGCCTGCCCACCGAGCTGCTCTCCGGGGAAAGCTCGCCCGCGAAACGCCAGGACATGGTCGACCGGTTCCAGGCCGGCGAGATCCCCGTGTTCCTGCTGTCGCTCAAGGCGGGCGGCGTCGGGCTCAACCTGACCCGGGCCACCCACGTCATCCACTACGACCGCTGGTGGAACCCGGCGGTCGAGGACCAGGCGACCGACCGCGCGTACCGCATCGGCCAGGACCGGCCGGTCCAGGTCCACCGGCTGATCGCCGAGGGCACCCTGGAGGAGCGGATCGCGCAGGTCCTGGAGAAAAAGCGCGGGCTGGCCGAGTCGATCGTCGGCGCCGGGGAGGACTGGATCACCGAGCTGTCCGACGACGAGCTCGCCGACCTGGTCCGGCTCGGGAGCGGGTGATGCCCCCGAGACGGAACTTCGGCCGGACGTGGTGGGGCCGCGCCTGGGTCGACGCGCTGGAGCAGCGCGCGAAGCTCGACCCGAACCGGCTGCCCCGCGGGCGGACGTACGCGCGCAAGGGCACGGTCAGCGAGCTGCACTTCGGCGCCGGGGAGATGACGGCGCGGGTGCGCGGCAGCCGGCCGCAGCCGTACAAGGTGACCATCACGATGCGCACCTTCACCGACGGCGAGTGGGACACGCTGCTCGGCGTGGTCGGCACGCAGCTCGGGCACGCGGCCGCGCTCCTCGACGGCGAGCTGCCGGCCGCGCTCACCGAGCAGGCCCGCGAGGCGGGCGCCGACCTGCTGCCCGGGCCGGGCGACCTGCGGCCGCGGTGTTCGTGCCCGGACTCGGCGAACCCGTGCAAGCACGTCGCCGCGGTGTACTACCTGGTCGCCGACGAGGTCGACCGCGACCCGTTCACGCTGTTCCTGCTGCGCGGACGTCCCCGCGCGGACGTCCTGGCCGAGCTGCGCTCCCGCCGCGCCCCGGCGCGCGGCGAGCGGCCCAAGCTGCCGAAGCGCGTGGACGAGGGGCTGACCCCGCGCGCGGCCTACGCCCGCCGGCCGGGGGCGATCCCGGCCCTCCCACCGCCACCGCGGGTGGCCGGACCACCGGCGATCCTGGACCTGGACCCGCCGCCGAGCACGGGCTGGACGGCGGAGATGCTCTCCAGCCTGGCGGCGGACGCGGCCTCGCTGGCCCGCGACCTGCTGACAGGCGGTGCCAAGGCGGCAGAGCTGACGTTCGAAGAGGACTTGGCCCGCCGAGCGGCGGCCCGGACCGGCTCGGACTTCACGGCGCTGGCCACGGCGGCCGAGGTACCGGCGCGAGACTTGGTCCTCTGGGCGGAGGCGTGGCGCGAAGCGGGCCGCACCGGCGTGGCGGTGGTGCGCGAGACGTGGCAGCCGGGCCCGGGCCCTCTGGCGGAGGCTCAGGCAGTGCTGGCCGAGGCCGGGCTCCCGGGAACGCCGAAGGTCTGGCGCAACCGCTTGACGCAGGGAGAGCTGCAGCTGCGCTACGGCCAGGACGCCCGCTGGTACCGCTTCATCCGAGTGGGCACGGAGTGGCGCCTGGACGGCCCACCTTCGGCAAGCCCGGTGGACCTGGCCTACTGATCACGGCTGCGACGAGCTTGGCCAGCCGCTCGCCGGATGGCGTGGGCCCGAGCGCACCGAAGGCCGCCTTTGGCTCGCCACCGCCGGCCGCGTCCCCCGCCCGGCCGCAGCTACCGGTTCTCGGCCTTCCAGGCGTTGTACGTGAAGTCCAAGAACCGCGCCACACCCCGTACCACATGCGCACTCCGCACGGAAGTGAACACATCGAACGCGTGCTGCGCCCCCGCCAGCTCCGCATACGCCACCGGCTGACGGGACTTCTCCCGCAACCGCCGCACGAACTCGCGCGCCTCTCGGACCGGCACCAGCGAATCATCCCGTCCGTGGATCACGAAAAACGGCGGCGCCTCGGAAGAAATCCGGTCCAGCGGCGACGCCGCCACGTAGTCGTCGAGGTGCCGGACCGGGTCCCGGTCCGCCGCGAACACCCGCCGGGCGATCAAGCTCTCCAACCGGTACTGACTCGCCCGAGAACCCGAAGTCGCCGCGAAGTCGTACACCCCGTAGTGCGGCACGCACGCTTGAACGCTCGTGTCGACGTCCTCGAACTCCGGCTGCAGCGCCGGGTCGTTCTGCGACAACGCCAGCAGGGCCGACAGGTGACCACCCGCCGAACCGCCCGTCACCGCGACGAACCGCGGGTCGCCGCCGTACGAAGCTATCGAAGAGCGGATCCACGCCAGCGCCTGCTTCGCCGCCACGATGTGCGCCGGCCAGCGGTGCGTCGGCGACAGCGGATAATTGATCGCGACGCACACCCAGCCGCGGCGAGCCAGGTAGCGCATCAGCGGACGGCCCTGCTCCTCCTTGTTGCCGATCACCCACGCGCCGCCGTGGACCTGCAGCAGCACCGGCGCGCCGGTCACCGGGGACGACGGGCGGTACACGTCCAGCAGGAACCGCTTGCCGCCCGGGGCGTACGCGATGTTGCGGTCGACCCGCACGTCCGGCGCGCCCATCCGGAACGGCAGCGCCAGCTCGCCCCACGGCAGGCCCAGGTCCGAACGCCCCAGTTCGGACGCGTAGTCCTCGCCCAGCGCGGACTCCAGCGCCTTCTCGATCTCCTCGCGCGCGCCGTGACCCGTCCGGATCAGCGCCGCGAGCCCGGCGGCGGACGCGGCGGCCATCGCCAGCCCCGCCTGCGTCGAGCGGTCGCGGACGCCGTGGCGGGCCACGTGCACCGCGGCGTCCGCCGCCGTCAAGGCCAGGAACTGGGGCGCGAGCTCCCCGGTCAGCCAGCCCGCGAAGAACGCCGGGATGGTCGTGGACCGGGCTCGCAACGGGCGGAGCGCGTTCGCGGTGAGGCCGAGCTGGACCGCGCGACGGATCAGGAAATTCGGCTGCACCACCGCGATGATACCGGCGAGTAGTGTAGCGCGCCGCTCACGGGAAGTGGCTTACGCTGATCGGCATGCAGAGACTGAGCGGCCTCGACGCGAGCTTCCTCTACCTCGAGACGCCGTCCCAGGTCCTGCACGTCTGCGGCCTGCTCGTCCTCGACGGCTCGACCGTCCCCGGCGGCTACAGCTTCGCGAAGCTCGCGGAAAAGCTCGACGAACGCGTCCGGCTGATTCCGGCGTTTCGCCGCAAACTGCACAATCCACTCTGGAACATCGGGCATCCCGTGTGGGTCGAGGACGAGGACTTCGACCTCGACCACCACGTGCACCGCATCGGCGTGCCGGCCCCCGGCGACCGCACCGAGCTGGCCGACCTGTGCGCGCACATCGCCGGGCAGCAGCTCGACCGCGCGTACCCGCTCTGGCAGCTGTACGTCATCGAAGGCCTGGCCGACGGCCAGATCGCGGTGCTGCTGAAGATGCACCACGCCAGCGTCGACGGCGTGAGCGGCGCCAGCCTGATCACCTACCTCGCCGGCCTCGAGCCGGACGCGCCGGCGCCGGAGATCGAGGGCCCCCGCAACGCCTCGATGCCGTCGCCGCTGAAGCTGCTTCGCACCGGCGTCGAAAGCTTCGCGAAACGCCCGGCCGAAATCGCGCGGCTGCTGCCGGACCTGCTGGGCCTCGTGCCGCAGTGGCTCGGGAAAGCCCTGCAGGGCAAGGGGATGCCGGTCCCGTTCACCGCGCCGCGGACGTCGCTGAACGGCACGATCACCGGCCACCGCAGCGTCGCGTTCGCCCAGCTCGACCTCGACGAGGTCAAGGACGTGAAGAACGCCTTCGGGGTGACGGTCAACGACGTCGTGCTCGCGCTCGTCGCCGGGGCGCTGCGGGACTTCCTCGCGGCGCGCGGCGAACTGCCGGAAGACCCGCTGGTCGCGACCGTCCCCGTCTCGGTGCACGACCGGACCGAGCGCGACCACGGCAGCAACAAGGTGTCCGCCTTCTTCGCGTCACTGCCGACGCACCTGCCCGACCCGGCCGCGCGGGTGTTCTTCCTGGCCGAGGCCAACCGGCTCTCGAAGGACCACCACTACGACATCGACGCCGACATGCTCCAGGACTGGGCGCAGTTCTCGGCCGCGACGGCGTTCGGCCTCGCCGTGCGCGCGTACTCGGCGCTGCGGCTGGCCGAGAAGCACCCGGTGGTGCACAACCTGGTCGTGTCGAACGTGCCCGGCCCGCCGATGCCGCTGTACCTGCTCGGCGCGCGGATCACCGGCTTCTACCCGCTCGGCCCGGTCTTCCACGGTGCCGGGCTGAACATCACCGTGCTGTCCAACGCCGGCAAGATCCACGTCGGGCTGCTCGGCGCGCGCGAGCTGGTCAAGGACCTCTGGCCGCTCGCCGACGCGCTCCCGGAGGCGCTGGCCGAGCTGCTCAAGGCCGCGGGCTGAGCACCACGACGGGGATCTCCCGGTCGGTCCAGGCCTGGTACTTCGCGAAGTCCGCGTACAGGTCCACCAGCCGCGGCCAGAGATCGGCGCGCTCTTCCGGCGAGGCCACCCGCGCCGTCACGAGCACCTCCCGCCGGCCCCTGAGGTGGACGCGGGTCTCGGGGTGCGCCAGCAGGTTCCGGTACCACTGCGGGTGCTTCGGCAGCCCGCCCTGGGAACCGACGATGACGACGTCCTCGCCGGAGCTCAGGTAGAGCAGCGGTGTCGTGAACAGCCGGCCGGACTTGCGGCCGCGGTGTTCCAGCAGCAGCGTCGGCACCGGCTTGCGGAACCCGGCCCCGACCCGCCATTTGCCGCCGACGCGGCCGCCGGTCAGCTTGAACACCGCCACCTGGGCTTTCGCCCCGTACTTCATGACCTTCGCCGTCACCGGCGAGTCGAGGCCGTCGGGCTTCTGGTCCGGCAGGCTGAAGCGTCCCATCACGGGTTCCTTCCTCGGAGGGAGTGGACGGCGGCGAGCAGGGCGGGCACCCAGCGGTCGGCGGCGAGCACGCAGGCGGCGTGCCCGGCCTCGACCTCGTAGGTCGCCGCGCCGGGGATGCGGTGGGCCAGCGATCGCTGGTGGTCGGGGGCGATGAACCGGTCCCGGGTGGTCACGACGACGGCCGCGGGCAGCCGCAGGGCGGGGAGCCAGCGCGTCGAGTCGAACCGGCCGATCTCGTCGACGGCGACCGCGATCTCCCACGGCGTGGTCGACCGGAACTCCCGCAGCCCCCACCGGTAGTCCTCGACGCGCTCACGCGGGACGGCGGCGGCCACGGCCGGCTGCTTCACCCGCTCGCGCAGCTGCCGCAGCGTCCGGCCGAACACGTCGAGCGCGACGCTCTGGCGCAGCCCGCGCCGGAAGTTGCTCGCGGTCGAGCACAGCACCAGTCCGGTAACACGTTCTGGTTCGGCGCGGGCGACGAGCTGGGCGACCATCCCGCCCATCGAGTACCCGGCGAGCGCGAACCGCCCGATGCCGAGCGCGTCCGCCACGGCGGTGACGTCCCCGGCGCAGTCGGCGAGCCGGAACCGCGGCGACCGGATGCCCCGGCCGTGCCACCGCTGGTCGAACACGACGACGCGGTGGTCGTGCGCGAGCCGGTCGAGCGCCGGGTACCAGGTCAGCAAGCCCGTGCAGGCCACCGAATGCAGCAGGACGAGCGCGGGCGCGTCGCGCGGGCCGACGTCGGTGACCACGGTCGTCCCGCGCCCGGGCAGCTCGAGGGGGACCGGGTCGGGCACGCCGGCGGTCGGGGGCACGGTGATCCGCCGGCGGCGCCGCGCGCCACTCGGTCCGGTCACCGCCACCGAAGCTCCTCCGCGGGGGTTGCCGTGCAGGGTGTTTCCGGTTAAGACTAGAACAGGTTTCAGTATTGCGTCGACCCGGAGGGCGGGCGTGGACTTCACCCTTGACGATACGCAGGCGGAGATCGCCGCCCTCGCCGCGAAAGTGCTCGGCGCGGCCGACGACCCCTGGCACGCGCTGGCCTCGTCCGGCCTGCTGGCCCTCGCCCTGCCGCCCGACCTGGAGGGCGACGGCCTGGGTGTCGCGGAGATCGCGCAGGTCCTGACCGAGGTCGGCCGCGCCGCCGCGCCCGTGCCCGCGTACGCCGCTCTCGCACTGGGCGTGCTGCCGATCGAGACCCTCGGCACGCCGCAGCAACGCGCGCGGCTGCTGCCGCCGGTCGCCGCGGGGGAGGCGCTGCTCACCGCGGCCCTGCACGAGCCGTCCGCCCCGCTCGTCGCCGAGCCCGCCACGACCGCGCGGGCCCGCGACGGGAAATGGCTGCTCGACGGTGTGAAGACGGCGGTCCCGTCGGCGAGCGAAGCCACCCGGATCCTGACCCCCGTGTCCACCCCGCACGGCACCGCCGTCTACCTGGTCGACCCGCACGCCGACGGTGTCACGCTCGTCCCGACGCCCACCTCGGCCGGGACGCCGGAGTACACCGTGCGGCTGGACAACGTCGCCGTCGAGGAGACCGACCTCCTGTTCGACCGGGGCGCCGTCGCGGCGCTGCACCGGTTCGCGCTCGCCGGCGCGCTCGCGGTCGGGGACGGCCTCCTGGCCGGCGCTCTCGCCCTGACGGTGAAGCACATCGGCGAACGCACCCAGTTCGGCCGCCCGCTGGCGACGTTCCAGGCGGTGGCGGGCCAGATCGCCGACGTCTACGTCGCCACGCGGACCGTCCACCTGGCCGTGACGTCCGCGGTGTGGCGGCTCGCGTCCGGCCTCGACGCGGACGCCGACCTGGACATCGCCGCGTACTGGTTCGCCCAGGAGACACCCCGGGCGCTCGCGACCTGCCACCACCTGCACGGCGGCGTCGGTGTCGACGAAACCTATCCGCTGCACCGGTATTCGTCGGCGGTGAAGGACCTCGGCCGGGCGCTCGGCGGTGCCACGCACCGGCTCGGCAGGCTCGGCGAACGAGTGGTGGGGGCGAGCTGATGCACGTCGAGCTGACCGCGGCGCAGAAGGCGCTGCGTGCCGAACTGCGCGACTACTTCGCCGGGCTGATCAGCCCGGAAGAACGCCAGGCGATGCTGCGCGAGCGGCACGGCCCGGTGTTCCGCGAGATCGTCCGCCGGATGGGCCGCGACGGGCGGCTCGGCGTCGGCTGGCCGGTCGAGTACGGCGGGCAGGGCTTCGGCGGCATCGAACAGCACCTGTTCGTCGACGAGGCCGCGCGTGCCGACGTCCAGCTGCCGTCGGTGACGCTGCAGACCGTCGGGCCGACGCTGCAGCAGTTCGGCACGGACGAGCAGAAGTCCTTCTTCCTGCCGCGCATCTTGGCCGGTGAGATCCACTTCGCGATCGGCTACACCGAGCCGGAAGCGGGCACCGACCTCGCGGCGCTGCGGACGACGGCGGTGCGCGACGGCGACGAGTACGTCGTCAACGGCCAGAAGATCTTCACCACCGGCGGCCACGACGCGGACTACATCTGGCTCGCCGTGCGGACCGCGCCGGACGCGCCGCGGCACAAGGGCATCTCGATCCTCATCATGGACACGAGCGACCCCGGCTACTCGTGGACGCCGATCATCACCTGCGACGGTGCCCACCACGTCAACGCGACGTACTATTCGGACGTTCGCGTGCCGGTGAACCGCTTGGTGGGCAAGGAAAACGAGGGCTGGCGGCTGATCACGACGCAGCTCAACCACGAGCGCGTCATGCTCGGCCCGGCCGGGCGGATCGGCGGCCTGTACGACCGCGTCCGCGCCTGGGCCGCCGCCCACGGCCTGCTCGACCTCGCCGACGTCCGGGCCGTGCTGGCCGACGCCCTGGCGGTGACGCGGGTGAACGAGCTGCTGAACTGGCAGGTCGCGGAGTCCGCGGCGAGCGCGCCGGTGGCCGTCGCGGACGCGTCGGCGACGAAGGTGTTCAGCTCGGAGGTCATCCAGCGCATCGGCCGGAACCTCGAAGAGCTGGTCGGGCGCCACGGCGACCTGGCCGATCCGGACACCGCCGAGCTGGCCGAATGGCTGGACGTCGCCGCGAAGCGCAACATCGTGCTGACGTTCGGCGGCGGGGTCAGCGAAATCCAACGGGAGCTGATCGCCTCGATCGGCCTGGGCCTGCCGAGGGTGCCGCGATGAACATCCGAGAAGCCGCCGAAGAGATCGCCGCCCGCGGGGAGTGCGCGCCGCGGAAGGCGCGCGACCCGGTGAACCAGGCCATGGTGAACAACTGGGTCGAGGCGATCGGCGACGACAACCCGGTCTACACCGACCCGGAGTTCGCCGCGCGGAGCGTCCACAAGGGACTGGTCGCGCCGCCCGCGATGGCCCAGGTGTGGACGATGGGCGGCCTGAACACTCCCCGGGGCAGTGACGATCCGCTCGGCCTGATGATGGAGCTGCTCGACGAAGCCGGGTTCACGTCCGTCGTCGCGACGAACTCGGAGCAGACCTACCACCGCTACCTGCGTCCCGGCGAACAGGTCGAGGCGCGGACGCGGCTGGAGGACGTCGTCGGTCCCAAGAGGACGGCGCTCGGCGAAGGCTGGTTCGTCACCACGCGGATGACCTGGTACGTCGAGGACGAAGCCGTCGCGGAGATGATGTTCCGCGTCCTCAAGTTCCGCCCGCCCGCGCCGAAACCGCCGCCGGCGCCGGTGCTGCGCCCGGTGATCAGCCGCGACACGGAGTTCTTCTGGGACGGCCTCCGCGAAGGCGAGCTGCGGATCCAGCGCTGGGGCGAGACCCTGCGGCACCCGCCCGGGCCGATGCCGCCCGACGGCTCGCTGGACACCAAGCCCGACTACGTCGTCGCGAGCGGGCGCGGGACGGTGTTCTCGTACGTCGTGCACCACCACCCGCCGGTGCCGGGCAAGGACCTGCCGTTCGTCGTGGCGCTCGTGGAGCTGGAAGAAGGGGTCCGCGTGATGGCCGAACTGCTGGACGCCACACCCGAGGAAGTCCACATCGGACTTCCGGTGGTGGCGGCGTTCGTCCGCGTCGACGACGACCTGACGCTGCCGGCCTGGAAGGTGGCGCGATGACCGTCACCGAAGGGACCGAGCTGCCGCCGCTGACGATCGAGGCGACGCCGACGTTCGTCGTCAGCACCGCGCTCGCCACCCGCGACTTCCAGGACGTGCACCACGACCGCGACTCCGCGATCGAGCGCGGGTCGAAGGACATCTTCCTCAACATCCTCACCGACACCGGCCTGGTGCAGCGGTTCGTGTCCGCGTGGGCCGGGCCGGAAGCGCTGATCCGGTCGATCAAGATCCGGCTCGGCGTGCCGTGCTACGCCTACGACACGCTGACGTTCACCGGACGGGTGGTGTCCTCGTCGGGGCGTGACGTCGTCGTCTCGGTGTCCGGAGTGGACAGTCTCGGCGAGCACGTCGCCGGGACCGTGGAGGTGACGCTGCCGTGACGCTCTCGGGCCAGGCGGCCATCGCCGGCATCGGCGCGACGGAGTTCTCGAAGGACTCCGGGCGCAGCGAACTGCGGCTGGCGGCCGAATGCATCTCCCACGCCTTGGCGGACGCGGGGCTTTCGCCGTCCGATGTGGACGGGCTCGTGTCGTTCACCATGGACGGCAACGCCGAGATCGCGGTGGCGCGGGAGCTCGGGATCCCCGAACTGAAGTTCTTCAGCCGCATCCACTACGGCGGCGGCGCGGCGGCGGCGACCGTGCAGCAGGCCGCGATGGCGGTGGCGACCGGCGTCGCGGACGTCGTCGTCGCCTACCGGGCGTTCAACGAACGCTCGGGCATGCGGTTCGGGCAGGTCTCCTCGGCCGCGGCCGGGCAGGTCAACTCGTCCGGGGTCGACAACGCGTTCCACTACCCGATGGGCATCGCGACGCCCGCGGCGACGGTGGCCATGGTCGCGCAGCGGTACCTCCACGACTACGGCGCGACGAGCGAGGACTTCGGGCGGGTCGCGGTCATCGACCGCAAGCACGCGGCGACCAACCCGAACGCGTGGTTCCACGAGCGGCCGATCACCCTGGAGGAGCATCAGGCGTCACGCTGGGTGGCCGAACCGCTGCACCTGCTCGACTGCTGCCAGGAGAGCGACGGCGGGGTGGCGCTGGTCGTCACCAGTACTGCCCGTGCCCGCGACCTGGCGCAGGCGCCGGCGGTGATCGCGGCGGCGGCGCAGGGGAGCGGGCCGGACCAGTACGTGATGACCAGCTACTACCGCGACGACCTGGCCGCGCTGCCTGAGATGGGCGTCGTCGGTCGGCAGCTGTGGGGGCAGTCCGGGCTCGGACCGTCCGATGTGGACGTCGCCGTGCTGTACGACCACTTCACGCCATACGTGCTGATGCAGCTGGAGGAACTCGGGTTCTGCGGTCGCGGGGAGGCGAAGGACTTCATCGCCGGCGGCGCGCTGGAACTGGACGGCGCGCTGCCGTTGAACCCGCACGGCGGCCAGCTCGGCGAGGCGTACATCCACGGCATGAACGGCATCGCGGAGGGTGTCCGGCAGATCCGCGGCACGGCGGTCAACCAGGTCGCCGGCGCGGCGCGGGTGCTGGTGACGGCGGGGACGGGCGTGCCGACGAGCGGCCTCGTCCTGACGGCTTCACCTCATTGACGGCTGGTGCCGGGCCGTCGCGGGTGTCACGGTGGAGACACCACCCGCGACGGAGAGTGAGGACGGCTGGCGATGGTGCTCGACTGGGCGCTCACCGCGCTGTTCGCGACGCTGGCGCTGCCGTGCGTGCTGCGGCTCGTCCGCCTCGACTACGCCCGGCTGGGGTGGCCGGTCCGCCACGGCGACCTGGCCGAGCTGCTGCTGGTGATCGCGATGGTGGCGATGCTGTCCCCGGTCGGCGGCCCGATCCCGGCGGCGGGCTGGCAGGCGGTCCTGGTGCTGACGACGGGCTGGTTCGCGGTCGCGTGGTGGCGCGGCCGGACGGGCTGCGCCCACCACGCCCTCTCGGCGGCGGCGATGCTCTACATGGTGACGGCGATGCCCCACACCGCCATGGCGCACGGGCCGTGGCTGACGATGAGCTCCTCGGCCCGGCTGGCGCTGCCGCTGGTCGCGGTGGCGGCGGCGGGGTATTTCGTGCTGGACGCGGCGCGGACGGGGGTGCTGGCGGTGCGCGGCTCGGCGGTGATGTCCGACGGGGCCGGGCAGGCATCACGCGCGGTCTGCCGGGTGGTGATGGGGGCGGGGATGGGCTACCTGTTGCTGGCGTCGGCTTTGTGAGGCGTGGGCGGTCGCCGTAGTTCGCGTGCTTGGGCCGGGACTCGCGTGATCGGCGGCGTCAGGCCTCGACTCGGCGGACCTCGCCCAACGGGCTCTCCCCGGCCGCCGGGAGCGTCTCCGCCGGGTGGTTCGCCACCCACTGCGTGGCCGCCGCGATGTCGTTCTTCAGCGCCGTGATCAGGTCCTCCGCCGACGCGTACGCCTGCTGGTCCCGCAGGTGGGCTCCCAGCCAGACCACCAGCGTCTCGTCGTACAGGTCCCCGGCGAAGTCCAGCAGGTGGGCCTCCAGCAGGCGGTACCCGTCCGCGCCGTAGTACGTCGGGCGGCGGCCTACCGAGATCGCCGCCGGGATGGGGGTTCCGTCGGCTCGGCGGACCCAGCCTGCCCACACCCCGTCGCCGACCGAGCCGGACTGGTCGCGCAAGGCGATGTTCGCCGTGGGAAAGCCCAGCTCACGGCCTCGTTCGTCGCCGTGTTCCACCGTGCCGCGCACCACGAAGTATTCCGGCATCGTCTTCCGTCCTCCCGAGGTCTCCCCACCACGGTAGCGGGCGACCGCCGGCACGCTCACGAAGTGGACACCAGCACCGTGTCCGCCAGCACCGGCGCGTCGTCGCGCTCCACCGCCGTCGTCGTCACCAGCAGCCGGTCGTCGTAGCGCCACACCCGGATCCGCAGCGTCTCGCCGGGGAACACCACCCCGGCGAACTTCGTCGCGAACGACGCCACCCGCGCCGGGTCGCCGTCCAGGAACTCGTCGACCAGCACCCGCGCGACGATCCCGTACGTGCACAGCCCGTGGAGGATCGGCCGGTCGAACCCGGCCGCGCGCGCGAACGCCGGGTCCGCGTGCAGCGGGTTCCGGTCCCCGCACAACCGGTACAGCAACGCCTGCTGCGGCAACGTCGGCGTCTCGAAGACGAAGTCCGGCTCCCGTGAAGGCCACTCGACGCGATCCGACGGACCCCGCGAACCGCCGAACCCGCCTTCGCCCCGGGCGAAGATGCTTGACCGAGCCGTCCACAGTGGATCGCCCGAGGACGACGTGACCGAGACCTCCTGGATCACCACCGCGGCCTTGCCCTTGTCGAACACGTCCGCGATCCGCGAGCGGGCCACCGCCTTCCCCGAGGTCGGGATGGCCCGGTGCAGGGTGACCTCCTGCTTGCCGTGCAGCACCTTCGCCAGGTCGATCTCCACCCCGGGGAACGACACCGCCGGCGGGTCGAACACCCGCAGGTTCGCCGCGACCGTCGCGAACGTCGGCAGCACGACCAGGTCCTGCTCGTACGTGTACCGCAGCTCGTCCGGGCCGGCCCCCAGCGCCAGGTGGTAGAGCAGCACGTCCGACGACGTCCAGGCGAAGTTCACCTCGCCGATCTCGGCACCGATGGCGACCGCGGGATCGATGGGCACGCAGGACTCCTATTCGTAGCTGATCGAGACCTCGTCGGTGACCGGCAGCGACTGGCAGGCCAGCACGATGCCGTCCGCCATGTCCTCGGCGTCCAGGACCTCGTTGTGCAGCATCTTCACCTCACCCGAAACGATCCGGCACGCGCACGCGCTGCATTGTCCCTCGCGGCACGAGTACGGCGCGTCCAGGCCCGCGTCCAGCAGGCGGTCGAGGAGCTTCCGCTGCCGCGGCCAGGCCATCGACTGCGTGGCGCCGTCCAGCGTCACCGTCAGCGCCGCCGGTGCTTCGTCCGACTCCGGCTCTTCCTCGGCGGGGGCGTCTTCGAACGGGTTCCCGGTCAGCGACGTGAACTTCTCGATGTGCACGCGGTCGCGCGGCACGCCGAGGTGCCCGAGCGCCTCGCGCGCGGCCGCCATGAACGGCGCCGGCCCGCAGAGGAACGCTTCGAAGGACGTGTACGCCGAGGCCAGCCCGCGCAGCTGCGAGACGTCGGGCAACCCCTGGACGCTCTCCAGCCAGTGCACGACGACCAGGCGGTCTCCGTACCGCTTCGCCAGCGAAGCCAGTTCGCCCGCGAAGATCACCGAATTCTCGTCGCGGTTCGCGTAGACCAGCACGACGCGCCCGGAACCCCGCTCCAGCGCCGTTTTCAGGATCGCCATCACCGGTGTGATACCGCTGCCGCCGGCGAACAGCAGGAAGTCCTCGTCCACCGACGCCGGGCAGAACACGCCGGCCGGCGCGAGGACGTCGATCGACATCCCCGGCTCGAGCGAGGAGCAGACCCAGCTCGACCCGTACCCGCCGTCGGTCCGCTTGACCGTCACCTGCACGCGGTTCTCGTGCGGCGCGCTGGAGAGTGAGTAGCACCGGGCCACCGAACCGGTCTCGTCGCTGGGGATCCGCAGCGTCAGGAACTGCCCGGCCTGGTAGGAGAACGCCGACGCGTGCTCGGGCGGGATCTCGAAGACCACCGACCGTGCGTCCGGCGTCTCGACGACCACGTCGGCGACGGTCAGCGTGTAGACCCGCTCACCCATCGGCCACCACCAGCGAACCCTCGCGGACCGCGTCGCCGATGCTGTCCGCCAGCTTCGGGCACGTGTCGAGCAGCGCCGAAGGTCCGTCCGCGTCGGCGAACACCGGGCACGTCTCGGCGGGCCGCGAAGTCCACTGGATGCTCGTGTGCTGGATGCTGTTCTTCTTCACCAGCACGCACGTCCCGCAGCTGCGGCACTCGTGCGGCCGCAGCCCGCCGCTGAGGAACTCGGTCTGTTCGGCGGTCGTCACACTTCCGCCTCGGTCTTCTGGCGGGCGAGGTTTTCCGCCACCTCCGCCGCCCACGCCTCGTTGGCCTTCGAAGTGTCCACTTCGAACTCGAACCGCCGGGTCATGTCCTCGGTGACGTCGGCCGCGTCGACGTAGAACTGCTGGTACCACCGGCGAAGCTGGTAGACCGGACCGTCCTCTTCGCACAGCAGCGGGTTGTCGATCTGGGTCTTGTGCTTCCAGATCTCGACGTCCTGCAGGAAGCCCGCGCCGATGCCCTTGGCCAGCTTGGCCGCGATCTTGTCCGCGTGCTCGTCGGTGAGCCCGTTCTGCTTCTTGACCTTCATCCCGTACTGCAGCACGAACGACGTCGGCGACACAGGGTAGTGGCAGTTGATGAGCACGCTCTCGATCTCGTAGCCCTGGAACGAGTTCACCAGCTTGTTGATCATGTAGGACGGCCCGAAGTACGACGCCTCCGACCGCAACAGGTTGTCCTCGCCGCCGTAGTTCGACGCCATCCCCATGTCCGGGCGGCCCTTGGTGTTGAGGTACTGCGTCGCGATGTGGCCTTCGAAGACGTTCTTGAAGTACGTCGGGTAGGCGTAGTGGATGTAGAAGAAGTGCGCCATGTCGACGACGTTGTCGATGATCTCGCGGCAGTTCGAACCATCGATGAAGATCGAGTCCCACGTCCAGTTGCTCCACTCGGAGCTGTCGGCGGCTTCGATGTGCGGGATGGCCAGCTCGTCCGGCGGCGGGTTGCCCTCCGGGTCGTGCCACACCATGAGCTGCCCGTTCTGCTCCTGCGCCGTCCACGCCCGCGTCCGCGCGCGCAGCGGAACCCGCTTGGCGTAGGGGATCGAGACGCACTTGCCCTTGCCGTTCCAGCGCCAGTCGTGGAACGGGCACGCGACCTCGTCGCCCTTGACGGAGCCCTGGGTCAGGTCGCCGCCCATGTGCCGGCAGTAGCCGTCGAGGACGTTGAGGCCGCCCTTCGAGTCGGCGAAGACCACGAGCTTCGTGCCGAACGCCGTCACCGCATGCGGTTTGCCGTCCCGGAACGTCTTCGCCAGGCCGAGGCAGTGCCAGCCGCGGGCGAACCGGGCCGGCGGCTCACCGGCGTAGATCGTGCGTACTGACTCCTGCGTCATCGCTCGCCTCCCGTGGTCCCTTGATCTTCGTGCGCCAGCCGCGTGGCCGCAAGGTAGCCGAACACCATGGCCGGGCCGATGGTCGCGCCCGGTCCGGCGTAGGTCCGGCCCATCACGGCCGCGCTGACGTTGCCCGCGGCGTACAGCCCCGGGACGACCGAGCCGTCCTCACGCAGGACTCGCGCGTGTTCGTCGGTGCGCAGCCCGCCCTTGGTCCCCAGGTCGCCGGGGACGATCTTCACCGCGTAGTACGGCGCTTTGTCGAGCGGGCCGAGGCTGGGGTTGGGCTTGTTGCGCGGGTCGCCGTAGTAGTGGTCGTACTTGCTGACGCCACGCTGGAAGTCTTCGTCGACGCCGTTTTGCGCGAAGCCGTTGAAGCGCGTCACCGTGGCTTCCAGGCCTTCCGCCGGGACGTCCATCTTCCCGGCCAGCCCGGCCAGGGTGGCTGACTTCACCGCGACGCCGGCCTTGAACCAGCGGCCGGGCAGCGGCTGGCGCGGCCCGACGCCGGTGAACATGTACCGGTCCTTGTAGCGCTGGTCGAACACGAGCCAGGTCGGGATGTGCTCGCCCGGCCCGTCGCCCTTGCCGTACATCGCGTGCACGGCCTCGACGTAGGGCGCCGACTCGTTGACGAACCGCTCGCCGCGCGCGTCGACCATGATGCAGCGCGGCCGCGACCGCTCGGCCAGCGCGAACCACGGGCCGCCGGTGAGCGGCAGCGACGGGCCCCACCAGGCGTCGTCCATCAGGTCGAGCGCGGCGCCGAGCTTGAGGCCGGCGGTGATGCCGTCGCCGGTGTTGGCGGCCGCGCCGACGGTCCAGTCGATGCCGATCGGGGCGCGCTGGTACTTCTCGCGCATCTCGAGGTTCTGCTCGAAGCCGCCGCTGGCGAGGATCACCCCGCGCCGGGCTCCGACGACTCCCTCGGAGGTGACGACCGCGGTCACGCGGTCACCTTCGAACCGGAGATCGAGCAGGGGAGTGTTCAGCCGGACGTCGACGCCTGCCCTGGTCAGCCCCACCCGCAGGCCGGCCGCAAGCGCTTGCCCCATGCTCAGCAGCCGCTGTCCGCGGACCTTCCCGACCAGCCACTGGACGCCCAGCGACAGCATCCGGACGACCCCGCGCGGGTGCCGCGCGAGGAGGCTCAGCCAGCGGTAGTCGGCCTGGGTGATCGGCACGCCGAGCGGGGGAGCGCTGTACGGCGGTTCGAGGTGGGCCAGGTCGTCGCCGAGCAGCTTGCCGTCGAAGGCCATCGGCTCGACCGAGCGGCCGCCGGGGCGGCCGCCGGGAGCTTCGGGGTGGTAGTCGCTGTAGTCGCGGACCCAGCGGAACTTCAGCGGCGTGTGGTCGCAGACGAACTTCAGCACCTCGGGGCCGTGGTCGAGGAACGTGTCGCGGCGGACGGCCGGGACGACGTCGCCGACGATCGAGGCCAGGTACTCGCGGGCCCGCTCGGGCGGTTCGTCGATCCCGGCGGCGCGCAGCGCGTGGTTGCCCGGCAGCCAGACCCCGCCGCCGGAGCGGGCGGTCGAACCACCGAAGCAAGGGGCTTTTTCCAGGAGGACCACGCTCAGGCCGTTATGGGCCGCGGCCAGCGCGGCGGTCATCCCGGCAGCGCCGCTGCCGACCACGACGACGTCGAACTGCTCCGTCATGCCACCTCACCTGTAACGTGTTCCACAAGACGAGTATCCAGTTGAGAGCCACTTTCGCTCACCATAGACGAGAACGTGTTCCAGTTCTAGGGTGGTGACCATGGACGAACTCGTCGCGGACGTCATCATCGTGGGGTTCGGAGCGGCCGGCGCCTGCGCCGCCCTCGAAGCGGCCGACGCAGGCGCCGACGTCATCCTCGTCGAGCGGTTCGGCGGCGGTGGCGCCAGCGCGGTGAGCGGCGGCGTGGTCTACGCGGGTGGCGGGACCGCCCAGCAGCTTGACGCGGGCGTCGACGACTCGGTCGACGCGATGTACGCCTACCTGCGGCTCGAAACCGGGGACGTCGTCGCCGAGAAGACCTTGCGGCGCTTCTGCGAAGGCAGCCGCGAGATGATCACCTGGCTGGAGGGCAACGGCGTGCCGTTCGAAGGCAGCCTGTGCCCCTACAAGACGTCGTACCCGAGCGACGCGCACTACCTGTACTACTCCGGCAGCGAAGCCGCGGGCGGTTTCCGCGACGCGGCGAAGCCCGCCCCGCGCGGCCACCGCGTCAAAGGGCCCGGGACCTCGGGAAAGATGCTGATGACGCGCCTGCAGGAGGCCGTCCGGAAGCGCGGCATCCGGGTGCTGACCCAGACGAACGCCCGCGGCCTGATCCGGGACGACGACGGCCGCGTCACCGGGCTCGTCGCCGACACCCTGCGGGACGCCCCCGCGCGGGTGCGGGCCCGGCACCGGCGGCTCGCGCGGTACTCCGCGAAACCCGGGATCTACGTGCCTTCGCTGCGCAAGTCGCTGCACCGCCGCGTCGAACGGCTGGAGCGCGCACACGGCCGTGAGCTGCGGATCACCGCCCGGCGTGGGGTCGTGCTGGCCGCCGGCGGGTTCATCGCGAACCGCGAAATGGTCCGCGAGCACGCGCCCGCCTACCGCGGCGGCCTCCCGCTCGGCACGTCCGCCGACGACGGCTCGGGCATCCGGCTCGGCGTGGAAGCCGGGGCGGCGACCGGCGAGCTGGGCCGGATCTCGGCGTGGCGGTTCGTCACGCCGCCCAGCGCGTTCCTCGGCGGCATCATCGTCGACGCGGGCGGGCGGCGGGTCATCGACGAGTCCCGGTACGGCGCCGCCGTCGGCGAGAAGCTCATCGAGGACCACGAGAGCAAGGGCTGGCTGCTGGTCGACGCGCCGATCGTGGCGGACGCGCGGCGGGACACCAAGGCGCAAAGCCAGTGGTTCCAGGGGCTCCAGCTGCGCTACCTGCTGCGCCGCGGCCGCGTCACCGGTGCGACGGTCGAAGAGGTGGCGCGCAAGGCCGGGGTCGATCCCCAGGGGCTGCGCGCGAGCGTCGAGGCCTACCGCGGGGCTTCGGATCCGGTCGGCAAGCCCGAGGAGTTCCGGCGGCGGCTGGACCACCCGCCGTTCTCGCTCATCGACATCTCGGTGCGGCCCAACCTGGGCTACCCGACGCCGATGCTCACGCTCGGCGGCCTGGTCGTCGACGAGGACACCGGTGCGGTGCGGAGCGCGGCGGGGGAGCCGATCGCCGGGCTGTACGCGGCCGGTCGCACCGCGGTGGGAATCTGTTCCAGGTCGTACGTGAGCGGGCTGTCCCTGGCCGACTGCGTGTTTTCCGGCCGTAGAGCAGGGATCAACAGTGCCCTGGCGCAGGGTGTTCTCGACAAAAACGAGAACGTGTTCTAGTCTTCTCGGAAGTGGAACCGAGAGAGGACTGCGCATGAGTGAGCAGGTGATCGCCGGGGTCCGGGACCTCCTGCCGGTCCTGCGGGAACGGGCCCAGGACACCGAGGACGCGCGATGCGTCCCCGCGGAGTCCGTCAAGGCCCTGCAGGAGACCGGGTTCTTCAAGATGCTGCAGCCGAAGTCGTACGGCGGCCTCGAAACGGACCCGGTGAGCTTCTACACCGCGGTCAAGCTGATCGCGAGCGCGTGCGGGTCCACCGGCTGGGTCGCCTCCATCCTCGGCGTCCACCCGTGGCACGTGGCGCTGTTCGACGACCGGGCGCAGCAGGAGGTCTGGGGCGAGGATCAGGACGTGCGGATCTCCTCGTCGTACGCCCCGATGGGCAAGGCGGAGGTCGTCGACGGCGGCTACCGGCTGTCCGGCCGCTGGAGCTTCTCCTCCGGCTGCGACCACTGCACGTGGGTGCTGCTCGGGGGACCCGCGTTCAAGGACGGCAAGCCCGTCGACTTCTGCACGTACCTGCTGCCCATCGCGGACTACGCCATCGTGGACGTCTGGGACACCGTCGGCCTGCGCGGGACCGGCTCGAACGACATCGTCGTCGAGGACGTCTTCGTCCCGCAGCACCGCGCGCTGAGCTTCATCGCGACGTCGAAGTGCAAGGTGCCGGGCCAGCTCGTCAACCCCGGGCCGCTGTACCGGCTGCCCTACGGCTCGGTGCACCCGAGCACGATCACCGCGCCGATCATCGGCATGGCGCAGGGCGCCTACGACGCCCACGTCGAACACCAGGGCAAGCGGGTCCGGGCCGCGTACGCCGGTGAACAGTCCAAAGAGGACCCGTTCGCCAAGGTGCGGATCGCCGAGGCCGCCAGCGAGATCGACGCCGCCTGGCTGCAGCTGACCCGCAACATCGAGGACCTCTACGAGCTCGCGAAGCGCGAGGAACGGCTGCCCGTGGACCTGCGGCTGCGCGTCCGGCGCGACCAGGTGCGCGGCACCGAGCGCGCGATCTCCGCGATCGACCGGCTCTTCGAGAACTCCGGCGGCCGCGCCATCCAGCGCGGCACGCCGATCCAGCGCTTCTGGCGCGACGCGCACGCCGGCCGCGTTCACGCGGCCAACGACGCCGAGCGCGCGTACGTCATGTTCGGCACCGGCGCCTTCGGGCTGCCCGTCGAGAACGCGATGTACTGATGGCCGCTCCGGAAGGCAAGTACGTCGAGGCCGGCTCGCTGAAACTGCACTACCACGAGGCTGGTGCGGAACACCCCGAGACGGTCATCCTGCTGCACGGCGGCGGGCCCGGCGCGTCGGCGTGGAGCAACTTCGGCCGCAACCTGCCGGAGTTCGCCAAGCACTACCGGACGATCGCCGTCGACCAGCCCGGCTTCGGCCGTTCGGACAAGCCGACCGAGCACCCGCAGTACTTCCGCCACAGCGCCGACGCCGTTGTCGGCCTGATGGACGTCCTCGGCATCGAGCGCGCCCACTTCGTCGGCAATTCGCTGGGCGGGGGAGCGGCGGTGCGGCTCGCGCTGAACCACGGCAAGCGGGCCGGGCGGCTGGTGCTGATGGGGCCGGGCGGGCTGAGCGTCAACCTGTTCGCGCCGGACCCGACCGAGGGCGTCAAGAACCTCGGGCGGTTCGCGGCCAAGCCGTCGCGCGAACGCATGGAAGCGTTCCTGCGCATCATGGTCCACGACCAGGGGCTGATCACCGACGAGCTGATCGACGACCGGTTCGCCGCGGCGAACACCCCCGAGTCGCTCGCCGCGATGCGGGCGATGGGCAGGTCGTTCGCGCAGCCCGGCACGTACGAAGAGGGGATGCTCTGGCGCGAAGCCCACCGGCTGCGTCAGCGCGTGTTGCTGATCTGGGGCCGCGAGGACCGCGTCAACCCGCTGGACGGCGCTATCCTCGCCCTGAAAACCATCCCCCGCGCGCAGCTGCACGTGTTCGGCGGCTGCGGGCACTGGGCCCAGCTGGAGAAGTTCGACGAATTCAACCGGCTGACCCTCGACTTCCTCGGGAGTTCCTGATGGGTATCCGGTCACTGGGCTACCTCCGCATCGAGGCCACCGACATGGCCGCGTGGCGCGAATACGGGCTCAAGGTGCTCGGCATGGTCGAAGGCAAGGGCGTCGACCCGGAGTCGCTGTACCTGCGCATGGACGACTTCCCGGCGCGGCTGGTCATCTCGCCGGGGCCTGCGGACCGGCTGGCCCGCACCGGCTGGGAGGTCGCGCACGCGGGTGAGCTGGCCGAGCTGCGGTCGCGTTTGGACAGTGCTTCGGTGCCCTACAAGGAGGGCACGCCGGAGGAGCTGGCCGACCGGCGCGTCGTCGAGCTGATCAGCTTCGACGACCCGTCCGGCAACACCCAGGAAGTGTTCCACGGCGTCGCGTTGCAGCACCGGCGCGTCGTGAGCCCGTACGGGCACACGTTCGTCACCGGCGAGCAGGGGCTGGGCCACGTCGTCCTGTCCACAAAGGACGACGAAGCGTCGTTGCGGTTCTACCGCGACGTGCTCGGCTTCCGGCTGCGCGACTCGATGCGCCTGCCGCCGCAGATGCTCGGCCGGCCCGCCGACGGCCCGCCCGCGTGGCTGCGGTTCTTCGGCTGCAACCCGCGCCACCACAGCCTCGCGTTCCTGCCGATGCCGACGCCGAGCGGGATCGTGCACCTGATGGTCGAGGTCGAGAACACCGACGACGTCGGGCTGTGCCTCGACCGCGCGATCCGGCGGAAGGTGCCGATGTCGGCCACGCTCGGCCGGCACGTCAACGACCTGATGCTGTCGTTCTACATGAAGACCCCCGGCGGTTTCGACGTCGAGTTCGGCTGTGAGGGCCGTCAGGTCGACGACGAGAACTGGATCGCCCGCGAGAGCACCGCGGTTTCCCTGTGGGGGCACGACTTCTCGGTCGGCGCGCGGCCTTCGGGCGCATGACCGCGATGGCGGTCGACCAGACCGCGTTCCGCAGCGTCCTCGGCCACTTCTGCACGGGCGTCACGGTGGTCACCGGCCGCGACGGCGACACCCTCGCCGGGTTCGCCTGCCAGTCGTTCGCGGCGCTGTCGCTCGATCCGCCACTGGTGCTGTTCTGCCCGGCGCGGACGTCCCGGACGTGGCCGGTGCTCGCCGCGGCGGGCCGGTTCGCGGTCAACGTGCTGGCCGAGCACCAGGAAGAGATCAGCGCGGTGTTCGGCGCCCGCGGCGAGGACAAGTTCGCCCGGGTCGCCTGGACCCCGGCACCGTCCGGAGCACCGCTGCTCGACGGCGCGTTGACGTGGATCGACTGCGAGCTGGAGGCGGTCCACGAGGCGGGTGACCACTACGTGGTGATCGGCCGCGTGACGGCGCTGGGCACGCCGTCGGAAGCCCGGCCGTTGCTGTTCCACCGGGGGCGGTACGCGGTGACCGAGCCGGCCCGCGACGCCCTGGCGGCGCTGATGCCGTGGCCGCGCCCGGACGACTGGCTCTGAGAGGACGCACGCGCCGCTTCGAGTAACAGCCGCCGGGTTGCGGGCGACTTCCCGGGAGTCGTCGCCCGAGGAGGACCACCGTGCAGCTGTGCGGGTTCCCGGCCGCCGAGGTCGAGTTCGACCGGGCGGGTGAGCTCGTCGGCGACCGGGGGGCCGCCGTGCGGGCGCTCGCCGCCGATCCCGGCGTCACCGATCTCGTCGTCCTCACCCACGGCTGGAACGACGACCCCCTGGTCGCGCGGCTGCTCTACTCGGCGCTGGCCGGGTCGATGCGCGCGGTGTCCGGTGGCGCGCCCGGGCGCCGGATCGCCTTCGCCTGCGTGCTGTGGCCGTCGCGCAAGCTCGCCGGACCGGAACCGGACGCCGGCCTGCCCGAGCGTCTCGACCTGCTGCGGGACCTCGTGCCCGGCCAACGGCTCACCATCGACGCCGCGGCCGACCTCGTGCCGGCGCTGACCGTCCGGGCGACCGCGCGCACCGCGTTCGCCGCCGCGCTGCTCTCGGTGGCCGCCCGTGGCGCCGACGACCGCGAAGACGCTTCGACGCAACTGTTCACCCTCCCCGGCGGCACCGTCATGGACCGCCTCGGGGCGACCGGGTTCGCCGACGCGGCGGCCGGCCTCCTCGACTTCCTCGCCTACTACGAGATGAAGGCCCGCGCGGGCGACATCGGCGTTCGCGGCCTCGCGCCGCTGCTGGCCACGCTCGACGGCCCGAAGATCCACCTCGTCGGCCACAGCTTCGGCGGACGGCTGGTGACCGCGGCCGCGGACGCGCGTCCGGCCGGGTCGCTGGCGACGCTGACCCTGCTGCAGGCGACGTTCTCGCACCACGCCTTCGCCGCCGGCTGGGACGACGGCGAGGCCGGCCCGCAGCCCGGCGCGTTCCGCCGGGTCCTGGACGAGCGGGTCGTGACCGGCCCGATCCTCGTCACGCACACCGCCAACGACCTCGAGGTCGGCGTTGCCTACGCCCTCGCGTCCCGGATCGCGGGCCGGCCGGCTTCCGCGGCCGGCGACGCGTCGAGCCCCTACGGCGGCCTCGGCCGCAACGTCGCGCAGCGGACCGCCGAAGCCGTCACCGCGGAGCTGCTGCCGGTCGGCGGGAGCTACCGCTGGCGGCCGGGCGTCCCGCACAACCTGCTCGCCGACCGGTTCGTGCGCGGCCACACCGACGTCTGCGGACCGCAGATCGCTCACGCGCTGTGGTCGGCGATCGCGTCGAGTTAGCGTCCGGGTGGTTGTGCGCGGTTCACAGGTGGGCCGCATCCCATTCACGAGAAAAAGTCGAGCCCCCGCGCGCACACTGTTATCGAGATGACGTCTTTCCGGGAGGAGTGAGTCGCGCATGCGTGGGCCCAGCGGACGGATCACCCGGTTCCGGCGTCGGCTGCACCCCGGCCGCAACCCGCTGACCAGGTTCGGCGATCGCGTCGAGGCCGCCCTGCTGGCGCTGGTCTTCGCGGGCGCGCTCCTGGCGCTGCCGTTCGCGGCGGCGTTCGGGTCCGACACCTACGCGGCGCAGACCGCCCGTGCCGCCCAGGAACGCACCACCCGCCACCCGGCGACGGCGGTGTCCCTGGCCGCGGCGCCCAACCAGAGCTACAGCAGCGACGGCGCGGGTGCCCCGGCCGACCAGACGACGGTCCAGGCCGCCTGGTTCGACGCGCGCGGCGTCCGGCACACGGGCGACGTCCTCGCCGACGCGGGCAGCCCGGTGGGCACGCACGTGCCGGTGTGGCTGGACCAGCGCGGCGAGCTGACGAACGAGCCGCTCTCGCCGTCCACCTCCGCGGCCGACGGCGTCTTCGCGGCGATCCTGCTGTGGGTCGCGATCACCGGGTCCCTGGCGGGCTTGTACGGGATCGGCCGGTTCGCGGTGAGCCGCCTCCACTCGGCGGCGTGGGACCGCGCCTGGGCCGAAGCGCGGCACGACAGCCGGTTCTGATCACTTCCAGCGGAAGTGCACGAAGACCCGGCCGAAGTTGTCCTTGTCCTTCTCGATCCGGTGGTAGAGCGCCTTGACGTCCTTGCGCTCGAGGAACCGCAGGACGTGCTTCTTCAGCTGGCCCGACCCCTTGCCCGGGATGATCTCGACGAGCGGCGCCTTCTTGGCGACGGCCTCGTCGATGATCGCCTTGAGCGCCCGGTCGATCTCCCCGCCGCGGTTGTAGATGTCGTGGAGGTCCAGCTTCAGCTTCACACGCGCTCCCGCCGCCGACGTGCTTGCGAAGCCGACACGCGTGATCGAAGGGTCGGCACGCGTGATTGCGGGGTCGACACGGCGGATCGAAGTCGTGTCGTCGCTCTGATCACGCGTGTCGGCTCGCTGATCACGGGTGTCGGCTCTTCCGTCACAGGGCCTGCCACCACCCGTCGACCGCCGGCGGCTCGGTCACGTCGACGCGCTCGCCCGGGCGGGGGATCGCCAGCGCCAGGTCCGCCGCCTTCGCTTCGCGCCACACCCGGTCCGCCGGCTCGCCCCACGGGTGCATCGCCAGCTGGAACGTCGCCCAGTGCACCGGGATCAGCAGCTTCGCCCGCACGTCGATGCCCGCCGCGACGCCTTCCTCCGGTGTCATGTGGATGTCGGACCACTGGGGGGCGTACGCGCCGATCTGGATCAGGGCCGCGTCGAACGGGCCGTGCTCCTCGCCGATCGCGGCGAAACCGTCGAAGTACCCCGTGTCGCCGCTGTAGAACACCCGGTGCGCGGGCCCCAGCAGCGCCCACGACGTCCACAGGGTGCTGTCGTTGGTGATGCCACGGCCGGAGAAGTGCTGGGCCGGCGTCGCCACGAACCGGACGCCCGCCACCGTCGCTTCCTCGTGCCAGTCCAGCTCGATGATCCGCGACGCCGGGACGTGCCAGCGTTCGAGGTGCGCGCCCACCCCGAGCGGCACCAGGAAGGGCGCCGAGGTCGACGCGACCAGGGAGCGGACCGTCGCGAGGTCCAGGTGGTCGTAGTGGTCGTGCGAGATCACGACGGCGTCGACCCGGCCGACCCCCGACAGCGCCACCGGCGGCTCGTGCAGCCGCCGCGGGCCCGCGAACGCCGCCGGCGACACCCGGTCGCTCCACACCGGATCCAGGAGCACGCGGGCGCCGTCCAGCTCGATCAGCGCCGACGCGTGGCCGTACCACGTCACGTGCAGGCCCTCGGCCGACTCGACCGGCGAAGCGGCGACCAGCGGAACCGCGCCGGCGGGCTTGCGCAGTTCGCGGTGCTCGCCGAAGAACATCTCGCGGAAGATGGTCCGCATCGACGCCGCGGTCATCGGGAGCCGGGGCGCGGCGTTGCGGAACACCTTGCCGTCGAACTGCGGTGACGTGCGGACGCGTTCGGCCCGCGCGCCGGTGGCTTTCGCGCCGAACGCCGCCGGGAGGTCGCGCAGGGCGGCGATCGTCTTTCTCATGTCTCCGAGTCTACGAAGGGTTCCTGAGAGGTGCCCCAGCTTCATGCAGGTGGGTGAGGGCCTGCCGGTAGGACTCGACGAGGCTCGTCTGCAGGTAGGGGATGTCCAGCTCGGCGCAGTAGCCCTGGACGATCGGCTGCGCCAGCCGCAGGTGCCGCGACGGCATGCTCGGGAACAGGTGGTGCTCGATCTGGTAGTTGAGGCCGCCGAGGGCGACGTCGGTGACGAGGCCGCCGCGGACGTTGCGCGAGGTCAGCACCTGCTTGCGGAGGAAGTCGAGCTGGGGCTGCCCGGTCAGCGTCGGCATGCCCTTGTGGTTGGGCGCGAAGATCGATCCCATGTAGACACCCCAGAGCGCCTGGTGGATCACGAAGAACAGCAGCGCCATGCCGGGGGAGAGCACGAGCAGCAGCGCGCCGAGGTAGACGACGACGTGCGTGGCGAGCAGCGCGGCTTCCACCCAGCGGCGGCGCAGGCCCGGCTTGACCACCGCGCGGATCCCCGAAACGTGCAGGTTGAGGCCTTCGAGCGTCAGCATCGGGAAGAACAGGAAGGCCTGGTACTTGCCGATGAACCGCGCGACCCCGCCCGCGTTCCGGGCCTGGTCCTTCGACCACACGAAGATGTCCGGGTCGACGTCGGGGTCGAGCTCCTCGTGGTTCGGGTTGGCGTGGTGGCGGGTGTGCTTGTCCATCCACCAGCCGTAGCTCATCCCGATGCCGAGGTTGCCGACGAGCATCCCGGCGATCTCGGTGGGCCGCCGGCGGCGGAAGACCTGCTTGTGCGCGAGGTCGTGGGACAGCAGGGCGATCTGGGCGAACATGACGGCCTGGAACGCCGCGACGGCCAGCTGCCACCACGAGTTGCCGAGGAACGCGAAGGCGACCCACCCGGCGGCGAAGAGCCCGCCCACGATGGCGAACCGGGCGGTGTAGTAGCCGGGGCGGCGCGCCATCAGGCCGGCGGCGGAGATGCGTTGGCTCAGCCGGGCGAAGTCGCTGCCGGTGTGCACGAGGTTCTCTGTGGTCACCGGCAGCAGTCTTCCTGGTAGGGGTTCGTCGCGGAACCCGGAGCGCCCCCGGCACATTCCGGGGGCCTGCCCTACCGCCGAATCTGGTATAGGGGCTCCTTGATCAGCCGACGTACTCCGCGAGGTGCTCGCCGGTGAGCGTCTTGCGCGATTTCACCAGGTCAGCGGGGGTGCCCTCGAAGACGACGCGACCGCCGTCGTGGCCCGCGCCCGGGCCGAGGTCGATGATCCGGTCCGCGTGGGCCATGACCGCCTGGTGATGTTCGATGACGATCACCGATTTGCCCGAGTCCACAAGTCGGTCGAGGAGGCCCAGCAGCTGCTCGACGTCGGCCAGGTGCAGGCCCGCCGTCGGCTCGTCGAGGACGTAGATCCCGCCCTTTTCCGCCATGTGCGTCGCCAGCTTGATCCGCTGCCGCTCGCCGCCGGACAGCGTCGTGAGCGGCTGGCCGAGCGTCAGGTAGCCGAGGCCGACGTCGGACAGGTGCGTCAGGATCTTGTGCGCCGCCGGAAGCTGGGCCTCGCCGCCGGCGAAGAACTCCGTGGCCTCGGCGACCGACATCGTGAGGACTTCGCTGATGTCGCGCCCGCCGAACTTGTAGTCCAGCACCTCCGCCATGAACCGCTTGCCTTCGCAGACCTCGCACGGCGTCGCGGTGCCGGCCATGATCCCCAGGTCGGTGTAGACGACGCCGGCGCCGTTGCAGTTCGGGCACGCGCCTTCGGAGTTGGCGCTGAACAGGGCGGGCTTGACGCCGTTGGCCTTGGCGAACGCCTTGCGGATCGGCTCCAGCAGGCCCGTGTAGGTCGCCGGGTTGCTCCGGCGCGAGCCGCGGATGCCGGTCTGGTCGACCGTCACCACGCCCTCGCCGCCGGACACCGAGCCGTGGATCAGCGAGCTCTTGCCCGAGCCCGCCACCCCGGTCACGACGGTCAGGACGCCGAGCGGGATGTCGACGTCGACGTCCTGGAGGTTGTGCGTCGACGCGCCGCGCACCTCCAGGAAGCCCGACGGCGACCGCACCGACGGCTTCAGCGAAGCGCGGTCGTCCAGGTGCCGCCCGGTGAGCGTCTTGCTCTTCCGCAGGGCGTCCACCGTGCCCTCGAAGACGACTTCGCCGCCGTCGGAGCCGGCGCGGGGGCCGAGGTCGACGACGTGGTCGGCGATCGCGATCGCCTCCGGCTTGTGCTCGACGACCAGTACCGTGTTGCCCTTGTCCCGCAGCTGCAGCAGCAGGTCGTTCATGCGCTGGATGTCGTGCGGGTGCAGCCCGATCGTCGGCTCGTCGAAGACGTAGGTGACGTCGGTGAGCGACGACCCGAGGTGCCGGATCATCTTGGTGCGCTGGGCCTCCCCGCCCGAGAGCGTCCCGGAAGGACGATCGAGCGAGAGGTAGCCGAGCCCGATCTCGACGAACGAGTCGAGGGTGCGGCGCAGCGCGTCCAGCAGCGGCGCGACCGACGGCTCGGCCAGCTTCCCGACCCAGCCGGCGAGGTCGCTGATCTGCATCGCGCACGCGTCGGCGATGCTGATCCCGTCGATCTTCGACGACCGGGCCTCTGCGGACAGCCGCGTGCCGTCGCAGTCCGGGCACGTCGTGAACGTGACGGCCCGCTCGACGAACGCGCGGATGTGCGGCTGCATCGAGTCGACGTCCTTGGACAGCATCGACTTCTGGATCGCCGGGACGAGTCCCGAGAACGTCAGGTTGATGCCTTCGACCTTGATCTTGGTCGGTTCCTTGTACACCAGGTCGTTGAACTGCTTCTTGGTGAACTTCTTGATCGGCTTGTCCGGGTCGAAGAAGCCGGAGCCGCGGAAGATGCGGCCGAACCAGCCCTCCATGCTGTAGCCCGGGATCGTGATCGCGCCCTCGTTGAGCGACTTGTTCTCGTCGAACAGCGCGGTCAGGTCGATGTCGTTGATCTTGCCGCGGCCCTCGCAGCGTGGGCACATGCCGCCGGTGATGCTGAAGCTGCGGCGCTCCTTGATCTGGCGCCCGGCCTTCTCGATGGTGACCGCGCCCGCGCCGCTGATCGAAGCGACGTTGAACGAAAACGCCTGCGGTGAGCCGATGTGCGGCTGCCCGAGCCGGCTGAACAGGATGCGCAGCATCGCGTTCGCGTCGGTGGCGGTGCCGACCGTGGAGTGCGGGTTGGCACCCATCCGCTCCTGGTCGACGATGATCGCCGTCGTGATCCCGTCGAGCACGTCGACGTCGGGCCGGGCCAGCGTCGGCATGAACCCCTGGACGAAGGTGCTGTAGGTCTCGTTGATCAGCCGCTGCGACTCGGCGGCGATCGTGCTGAACACCAGCGAGCTCTTGCCCGAGCCGGAGACGCCGGTGAACACGGTCAGGCGGCGCTTCGGCAGCTCGACATGTACGTCCTTGAGGTTGTTCACGCGCGCGCCGTGGACGCGGATCAGGTCGTGGCTGTCGGCGACGTGCGGCGCGGACTTCCTCGTGGGCTTGGTCATCGGGTCTCCAGCACTCGGTCGAAGGTGAGCGTGCGGGCCGCCAGGGCGGCCCGCCGGTAGGCGTGCGGGGACTGCCCGTAGGCGTCCCGGAAGCGGCGGAGGAACTGCCCGGCCGTCATGCCGGCGCCGCGGGCGAGCGCCTCGACGTCGAGGGCCGGTTCGCGGTCGATGCGGTCGCGGGCCCGGCGCAGCAGCGCCAGCTCGCGGAAGTGCTCGTGCGCGGCGGCTTTCAGGCTGAGGCACATGTCGGTCCCCTTTCCTGGGTGCGGCCCAGCACCGCCCGGGCCGCGATCGGGAGCAGCAGGAGCGTCAGCACCCCGGAGAGCACGAGCCCGCCGGTGGTGCCAGTCAGCTCGATCAGGGGACCGCCGAGGGCCAGGCCCAGCGGGGCGGCCACCGTGGCCCCGGTCGTCCACAGCGTCACGACCTGCTGCTGTTCCCCGGGAGCGAGCCCGGACTGCAGGAAGCTGTACGCGACGGGCGTGAACGGCGCGTACACCAGGCCGCCCAGCGCGAAGACGACCAGCGCGGCCGGGAGGTCGCCGACGACCGCGAGCGCGATCGGGCACAGCGCCCACAGCCCGATGATCGCGACCAGCAGCGGCCGCTGCGGGAGGTTGCGCAGCCGGCCGACGAGCGCCGCGCCGACGAACGCGCCGGCACCCAGCGCGCCCCACAGCAGCCCCAGCCCGGACGCGCCGGCGTGCAGCGTCCCGCTGACGTACAGCGGGAGCGCCACCTCGATGGGCATGTAGAGGAAGTTGAAGAAGAACTCGACCACGAGCAGCCGCGCGGCCACCGGGCGGCGGCGCAGGATCCGCCAGCCCGAGGTCTTCGGCTCGCGCAGCGCGTCCCGGCCCCCGGTGTCCCGCGGCACGGACAGCAGCGTGGCCGTGAGCAGGATCAGGGCGCCGCCGGCGTCGAAGAAGAGCGCGTAGCCGGCGCCCGCGGTCGCGACGACCAGCCCGCCCAGCACCGGCCCGGCGATGTAGAGCGCGAACGTCGTGTTCAGCCCGAGCAGGCCGTTGACCGAAAACCGGCCGGCCTCGCCCGCGGCCGACGTCGCCAGGAGCCGGCGGCTGCTCGACCCGGCGAGCCGGAAGGTCGCGCCGAAGAGCAGGCCGGTGAACAGCACCGGCAGGGTGAGCGTGCCGGTGACGGACAGGACGCCGAGGGTCGCGAACGTCAGCGACCGCAGCACGCAGTCGGCGACCAGGAGGGTGCGCGGCGGGACCCGCACCCGGCCCAGGCCGATGGCCAGCGCGAGCACGGTCGACAGGGCGAACGGCGCGGCTTCCACCAGCCCGATCGCGATCGCCTTCGGCACGCCGCCGTGCAGGGACAGCGTCTGCACGGGCATGGCGACGATGATCATGCCGGTGCCGACGTTGGCCAGCAGGTCGCCGAGCAGCAGGCCGGCCACCCGGCTGTCCCGCAGGACCTCGCGATAGCTCCGGGCGACCGCGACCTCGGTCAGCGCAGCTCCTGGATGCGCAGGAGGTTGCCGGCGGGGTCGCGGAAGGAGCAGTCGCGGACGCCGTAGGGCTGGTCGACCGGCTCCTGGACGACCTCGGCGTTGCCTGCTTCGAGCTTCGCGAACAGCGCGTCGAGGTCCTTGGTGGCGAGGTTGATGCCGGCGTAGGTGCCCTTGGCCATCATCTCGTTGATGGTGCGGCGCTCGTCGTCGGTGAGGCCGGGGGTCGCGGTCGCCGGCGCCAGCACGATCGCGGTGTCGGGCTGGTTCGGCGGACCCACGGTGATCCAGGCCATCTCGCCGTACTTGACGTTCATCCGGACCTCGAAGCCGAGCAGGTCGCGGTAGAAGGCGAGCGACGCTTCCGGGTCGGTGTGGGGGAGGAAGCTCGAGTGAATGGTGACGTCCATGACGGTGACCCTAGGTGGCGGCCGAGGGCCGCGCTTCTCGATTCCTGATCGGTCTGGTGACCTGTTTGGCCACGCACGCCGGCATCCCCAGGGTGGCCTCGGCCTGCTCCTCGCGGTAGACGCTCGGCGGCACGCCCACCAGCTCGGCGAACCGGGTGCTGAAGGTACCCAGCGACGAGAAGCCGACGGTGAAGCAGACCTCGGTGACGCTCAGCTCGCCCTTGCGCAGCAGGGCCATCGCCCGCTCGATCCGCCGCGTCATCAGGTACGAATAGGGTGACTCTCCGTACGCTTTCCGGAACTGCCGGCTGAGGTGGCCGCCGGACATGTTCACGCCCCGCGCGAGCGCTTCGACGTCGAGCGGCTGGGCGTACTCCCGGTCGATCCGGTCCCGGACCCGGCGCAGCAGCGCGAGGTCGCGCAGGTACTGGGCCGAGGCGGCGGTGCTGGTCACGCTTGAATCGTGCCACACCGGACAGCTCCGGCGGAGAGCTTCGTGTCGTCCCTCGGATCACGCGTGTCGTCCTTCGGATCACGCGTGTCGACCGTTTCCGCACGACATCGGACGTGCGCCGAGAGGCATCGAGCGTGGTTGGGGAGGCATCACGCGTGATCGGAGGGTCGACACGGTCAGCGGAGGGTGTCGCCGATCGTGTCGCGCAGCCAGCGCTGGGCCGGGTCCGCGTCCAGGCGGGCGTGCCAGTACAGCCGGACGTCGGTTTCCGGCAGCTCCACCGGCATCGGGAACCAGCGCAGGCCCAGCGCCGGGCCGTGCTGCTCGGCGAGCCGGCCGGGGACCATGCCGACGTAGCCGCTCGACGCCACCAGCAGCGTCGCCACGGCCGACGTCGGGACCACCGCCGCCACGTGCCGCCGCAGGCCGAGCGCGGCCAGCGCCTCGTCCAGCGGACCCCGGGCCAGGCCGCGCCGGGACGCCGCCACGTGCGGGTGGCGGCACAGCTGCGCCGGGGTCGGACGGCGGCCGCGGCCCAGCGGGCTGTCGGCCCGGACGATGCCGACCAGCTGTTCGCGGTACAGCACCGTGGTCCGGATGTCCGGGGCCGGAGCGTCGCCGACGCCGATGTCGAGGTCGATCGAGCCGTCGCGCAGCGCCTCCGGGCTTTCGCTGCCCTCCGCGACGAAACGCAGCGTGACGCCCGGCGCGGCCGCCGCCGTCGCTTCGACCGCCGCCGACGCCAGGGTCGCCGCCACGCCGTCGTTGATGCGGATCGTGAACGTCCGCTCGAGACCGGCCACCGAGAAGTCCACGTTGACCAGGGCCGCCGCCTCCTCCAGCAGCGACCGCACCCTCGGCGCCGTGCGGAGCGCGAACGGTGTCGGTGCCATCGCGCGGCCGGCGCGCACGAGGATCGGGTCGCCCATCGCGCGCCGCAGCCGGGCCAGCGCCCGGCTCGTCGCCGGGATGGACAGGTGGAGGCGCTCGGCCGCCGCCGTCACGCTCCCGTCCCGCAGCAGAGCGTCGAACACGCGTAGGAGGTTGAGGTCGAGCTGATCGGACATAGTTGCAGCGTACGCAACTCTGTATTGCCGAAGTTGCGTGGCGCGCTACGGCAGGCGGTTCCTACCGTCGGGCTCATGCACCTCGAGAAACGAACCGGCCTGCTCACGATCGTGTGCGCCTGCGTCGTGCTCGTCGTCGGCATGGTCGCGGCGGTCAACCTCGCCGTCCCGATGCTCGCCGCGAGCGCGCTGCACCCGTCGGCGTCCGCGCTGGTCTGGATCGTCGACACCTACGTCATCGTCTTCGCCTGCCTGGTTATCCCGGCCGGGGCGGCGGGCGACCGGTTCGGCCGCAAGGGCGTCCTGCTGGCCGGGCTCGGGCTGTTCGCCGCCGGCGCGCTGCTGTCGGCGGTGGCGCCGGACGTCGTCCCGCTGCTAGCCGGCCGGGCGCTCACCGGGGTCGGCGCCGCCGCGGTGCTGCCGAACTCGCTCGCCGTGCTGCTGCACGCCGTGCCGCCGGAGAAGCGGGCCGCGACCATCGCGACCTGGGCGTCGATGACCGGCATCGGCGGCGTCCTCGGCAACGTCGGCGGCGGGCTGGTCCTGACGGCCGGCTCGTGGCGGTGGCTGTTCGCCGCCGTCGTGCCGCTCGCCCTCGTGACCGCCGCTCTGGTGGCGCGCACGGCTCCGGTGTCCTCGCGCCACGACCGCGCGCTGGACCCGCTCGGCACGGTGCTGCTGGTCGGGGCCTCGGTCGCGCTGCTCGTCGGCATCGTCCAGGGCCCGGAGGCGGGCTGGGGGAGCGCGGTCGTGGTGACCGGGTTCGCCGGCGCGGCCGTGCTGTTCGCGGCGTGGACGTTCGTCGAACTGCGGGCCGCGCACCCGCTGCTGGACCCGCGGTTGTTCCGGATCGCGGGCCTGCGCAGCGCCTGCCTCGGGATGACGACGATCTTCTTCGGCATGTTCGCGCTGTTCTACGTCAACGCGTCGTTCCTGCAGTACGCCAAGGGGTTCGGCGTCCTGGGCACCGGGCTGGGGATCATCCCGCTGACCGTCCCGATCATCGCCGGCGGCCGCCACGCCGGCCCGCTGGCCCGGCGGATCGGCCTCGACACCACCGTGGCGCTGGCCTTCGCGTTCGTCGGTGGCGGCCTGCTCGGACTGTCCACAAGCGACACGACGACGCCGTACGCCGGCTACGCGGCCTGGCTGGTGGTGACCGGGATCGGGGTGACGCTGGCGCTGCCGACGCTGTCGGGTGTCATCGCCGGCTCGCTGCCGCCGGACCGGGCCGGCGTCGGCACCGGGCTGCAGGCCACCACGCGGGAGTTCGGCAGCGCGCTCGGCGTCGCCGTCATCGGCACGGTCATGACCGCGGCGAGCCACGGGCCCGACTTCGTCACGGCGTTCGTCGCGGGCGCGGACGCCGGGCTGCGGGTGGTCGGGATCGTGGTGCTGGTGCTCGGCGTGCTCGTGGTGGCCGAATCGAAGGTCTCACAAGGGGTCAGGACGAGGTGAAGGCCGCCTCGAGGGTTCCCGTTTCCCTCGAGACGGCCTTCGCCGGTGCAACCCCGACCCGACTTTCGACCGTGCCGGCCTTTCCGGCGGCATACCCTTCCGCCGGAAAGGCCGGCACGGACGTGCACGCCGCGACAGTGGGGACCACCGCAGCGCTCGACCCCGGGCCCCCGCCCGGTGCGCCGGAAGAAGGCCACCCCGGGGGCGTCGGGTTCCCTCGGGATGGCCCTCTCCTGGCCCGCCGGACGCTCGGTGCGCGACACGCGAGGCGGGCAGGGGGACGCTTGTTGTTCTGGGGTTCCGGTGACGGAGCCCCGGTTGTCACAGTTGTCGTTCGGGGGTTCCGGGTGGCGGAGCCCCCGGCCCGAGGCGGAGCCTCGGTTGTCACAGTTGCCGTTCGGGGGTTCCGGGTGGCGGAGCCCCCGGCCCGAGGCGGAGCCTCGGTTGTCACAGTTGGGGGGCCGGTCACCACACCGCCCAGCCGCGGAGGGGATGTGGTGACCGGCAAGGGACGATGGCCGCCGCGCGCAGCCACGTCCCGGCTTTCTACCTCCCCATCGGGATGGCCATGGTCGGCGGCGCCGCGGCCCCGGGCTGTGCGGCGAACGCCGTGGTGGGCGGGGCCGCCAGCGCGGGGAACGCCGTCGTGGGGATGTCGTTGGCGAACTCGCTCTCGAACTCGCGCTCGAAGGCCTGCTCGTCGAAGCCGCTCTCGAACTCCGGCGGCACCTCGGCCGCCAGCGCGGCGAGCGACGGTTCGACCGCCGGGACCTCGGGCACGACGGCGGCGGGAGCGGGCTCCGGCTCCGGAACGTAGTCGGGTGCGGGCAGCCGGCGGTCGAGCTCGGCCATCCAGTCGAGCATCGCCCGGGGCTTGTCCCACGCGGAGATGCCGACGAGCTGTCCGTCGCGGATGAAGCCGGTGATGCCGTCCGCCAGCGTCACGGTGTCCTCGGCCAGGCTGGGCATCCCGCACATCTGCAGCCGCGTGTCGTACAGCGTCGACCAGGCCCGGGGGAGCGGGGTGAACGGCTTGGCGCTGGACTGGCCCATCAGCAGGTTGTCCGCCGCGTGCCGGGCCGACTCGACGGCGTTGATCCAGTGCTCGACCCGCCGCGGGGTCTCGTCGAACCGCAGGTTCGGCCAGCGCGCGATGTCCCCGGCGATGACGACATCGGAGGCGCCTTCGGCGAACAGCTTCGAGTCGCAGAGCACGCCGTCGCTGATGTCGAGGCCGGAGCCGCGCATCCAGTCGACCGACGGGACGCTGCCGATGGCGAGCACGACGACGCTGGCGACCAGCAGCTGGTTGTTCGTCAGGTGCAGGCCGACGGTGTCCTTCGTGCTGATCCAGTGCCGCACTTCGCTCTTCATCGCGAGCTTCGCGCGGTGCTCGTGGTGCGCCTCGACGACGCCGCTGGAGACGCGGTCGCCGAAGCGGTGCAGCGGTGCCTTCGCGTGGCCGATCAGGGTGACGTCCCGGCCGATGTGCCGCATGCTCGCGGCGAACTCGTTGCCGATCAGGCCGGCGCCGATCACGACCGCCGGCTTCTTGCTGGCGTTGAGGCAGCGCCGCACGGCCATCGAGTCCTCGACCGTGCGCAGGATCCGCACGCGCGGGTCGTGCCGCGGCGACCCGGGCAGGTGCCGCGGGTAGACGCCGGTCGCGGCGATCAGGCCGTCGTACCAGAGGGACTCGCCGCCAGGCAGGTGCACGACCCGCTCGGTGGTGTCGAGGTGCGTGACCCGCGCGCCGAGGCGCCAGTGCACGTCGAGGTCCGGCAGGTAGTGCGAAAGGCCCACGTCGCTGGGCCGTTCGGTCCCCATGACGAGCGCCTTGGAGACCATCGGCCGGTGGTAGGGACGCCGCGCCTCGTCGCCGATGAGGACGATCTCGCCGTCGAAGTTCTGTTCCCGCAGCCGTTCCGCGGCGCGCAGCCCGGCGACACCCGCACCGACGATGACGATCCGGTCGCCGTCAGCCATCGAGCTCTCCTCTCATGACGACCGCCTGCATCGGGCAGCAGCGGGCCGCCATCTTCGCCTGTTCGATCGTGGTTTCGTCCAGCAGCCGCGTGTGGAAGCGCAGGCGGCCGTCCTGGCCGAGGTCGAAGACGTCCGGCGCTTCCATGGCGCAGATGCCGTAGAGCTCGCACCGGTCGTTGTCGACGCTGATCCGGGGCCCGCCACCGGGCAAACGGAAGGGCATGTCAGGCCACCTGCTCTTCCACGAGTCCGATGCGTTCGAGGGTCCGGGCCGGCATGAACCGCAGCAGCGACGTCGTGACCGCCGGGACGAGCAGCGTGATGCCGCCCAGCCAGACGACCGCGAGGTGGCCGTTGGCGATCGAGCCGAACCACGCGTGCAGCGCGGTCAGCGCGACGGCCGGGTAGGCGCAGCGGTGCAGCCACAGCCAGCGGCGGTAGGAGGTGAACCGCTGCAGGCCGGCGGTGAGCGCGATGGCCAGCATGACCTCGAAGCCGACGATGCCGATGCTGTGCCGGGTCTCCTGGCCCGACAGGAAGGGGAGGAACAGGTACTGCAGGCTGTACGGCTGGACCGTCAGGTAGAAGAAGCCCAGCGCGTGGATGCCGCCGAAGATCAGCGTGCCGGTGGCGAGCACCATGTGGGAGCTGCGGAGTGCCTTGCGGCCGGTGACCGAGCGCACCCAGCCGGTGGCGGTGAGCACGCCCCAGGTGAGCGTGAGCATCATCGCCGCGTAGGACGCGCGGGCGGCGAACGCCGCGAGACCGCGGGCCGCCGGGTCCGTCTTGGGCTGGAACTGCTGCGTGAGGAAGATCGTCGCGTCGTGCCAGGTCTCAACCATCACTGCCCCCGGTTCTGACGGTGGCCGGCCGGCGCGTCGCCTTGGCGCGGCCGCGGTTGCCCTTGATCTGGCGCAGCACGTAGAAGAGACCGCCACCGACCAGCAGGAACAACGCTCCCACCACGGCGATCTGCGAGGTGTCGAGGCCGAGCGGCTGCCCGGCGGGCGCGGACGTCGCGGAGACGACCGGTGCGGGAAGCGCCGTGTAGTCGACCATGCCGGTGCTCTCGAGCATCGTCATGTGCCGCATGACGGCCTGGTTGCCGACGGTCGCGAACGCGCGCACGTCGTCGTTGCGGGTGCCGGCGCGCAGCTGCGCGAGGACGGCGAACACGGCGCCGTGCGCCGAGCGGAGCCGGTTGGCGAAGACGCTGTCGAACGCCGGCCCGGGGGCCGCGTTCATCTCTTCGAGGAGCCAGCCGCGTTGCTCGTCCGACGGCTGGTCGGGCACCGGCGAGTTGAGCTTCGCCGACAACGCGCGGGTGGCGACGTCGAGCCGGCCGTGGTCCATCATGATCGCGAAGCCGACCGCCTGGACCTTCGGGCTGCCCTTCTGCATCGCCATCATGCCCGAGGGCATTTCCCACAGCCCGGCCTGGCGGACCTTGTTCAGCAGGATGGCGTCTTCGGGGGAGATGCCGGTGCTCGTCTGGGCGATCGAGGCCGGGGACACCGACGCGAGCAGGGTCAGCACCGCGACCAGCACGAACAGGATCCGGACCACCGGGCGGGAACGCTCGGGCGAGGACGGCGGGGCGAACTCCGGACCGGCGAACTCAGAGGCCGAAAGCATTGGTCCTCCACTCGTCCTGGGTCAGGGTGATCTTCTTGCCGTCCGGCGCGATCGGGTACCAGGCCTGGTCGGCACCCTGACCGGAGGTGTCGGCCGGCTCGCTGTCCCCGACGAAGTGGTAGAGCGGCCAGCCGGCGAGAGTGGCCTGCTGGGTGCCGTCGTCGCGGGTGAGCTCGCCGATCAGCGACTGGTCGACGTCGATCGGCGCGGGACCGCCGGTCTTGACGGGGATCCACTTGGTCGCACAGGCGTCGTTGCAGTTCGACCGCGGCGGGTTGGTCGAGTCGCGGTCGTAGCGGTAGATCGTGTATCCGGTTCCGTCGACGAGCATCAGGCCGAGGTCGAAGGTCTTCGCACCCCTGAGCTGGCTCTTCATCGGGTCGTTCGGGTTGGCCGTGATGGGCTGCGGCATGGCGAGGGTCATCGGGGCCTGCATACCGGGCATTTGCATACCGGCGCCGCCGCCCGCCGCGTAGCCACCCGAGGTGGCCGCGCCGGCGGTACAGGCGGTGAGCAGGGCGAGTGCGGTGAGGCACACGGCGGCGGGGACCACCGTTCGGGGAATGCGTATCACTGCTCCTCCGTGGGCATGACTACGCGCAGTAGCCTGGGGTGAGGCGAAAATGCGCGCGAAAGATCCACAATGGACAATCAGTCCGGAGTGGATGCGGAGCGTTGCGGGGGACAACGCGTTGTCGGGGGTCTTCGGTAGGGGATACGGACACGGTCGGGAAACGGTTCAAAAAAGTTTTGCCCCCCGCGTTGCGGCATTTGGTACTAGACGTACGCCGTCCGGCCCACCAGGATGTCCCGCGTGGGACGGCACACTCGAGCGCTGAGACCCGTCGAAGATCATGAAGTCGTCGGTGTTGAGCCCAACGACGCCCATGACGATCTGGCGAAGGCGCTCTACCAGGAGTTCGGCGGGTCCCTCATGGCGTTCGCGCTCCGGCTGACCGGCCACGACCGGCAGTGGGCCGAAGACGTCGTGCAGGAGACCCTGATCAAGGCGTGGCGGAACGCGGACAAGCTCGACCGCCAGCCGGAGATGCTGCGCGCGTGGCTGTTCACGGTCGCCCGGCGCACCGTCATCGACGGCTGGCGCAGCCGGAGCGTCCGCCCCCAGGAGCTCGAGGAGATCGAGTCCGACGCGATCGCGGTCTCCGACGAGTCGGACCGGACGCTCGCCGCGATGATCGTCTACGAGGCGCTGCAGGGCCTTTCGCCCGAGCAGCGGGAGGCCATCCAGCAGACCTACCTGCGCGATCGCACCGTGAACGAGGTGGCGGCGACCCTCGGGGTACCGCCGGGCACCATCAAGTCCCGCATCCACCACGCCGTCCGCGCGCTGCGCCGGGCCCTGCGTGAGCGGGGGTGAACTGAGGGTGGCCGGGTCCGCACACACCGACGTCGCCGCGTACGTGCTCGGCGTCCTCAGCGAGGCCGAGAGCACCCAGTTCGAAGCCCACCTCATGAACTGCCCGCACTGCCAGCTCGACCTGATCGAGCTCTACCAGCTGCCGGACGTCCTCGACCTCGTGAAGCGCAGCTGGCCCGAGCCCCCGATGCCCGCGCCGGGCCCGCGCACCCTCGCCCCCGGGCCCCGCGTGCTGCGCGGCCTGATGGAAGAGGCCTCGGTCAAGCGCCGCCGCCGCAAGCGCCTCGGCATCATCGCCGGCGCCGCGGCCGCCGCCCTCGTCGTGGCCGGCCCGCTGGTGACCCTCGCGGTCCGGCCGGCCGACGCCGTCCCGCCCGCGTCGCTCTCGGCGCCGAGCACCAAGCAGCCCCCGCCGGTGACGAGCGTCCTGGCGACGAGCGTCCCGGCGCCGTCCACTGGCGCGCCGAGCCAGCCCGGTGGCGGCCAGATCTACGGCCGCGGCAGCGGTAGCGGCGGCTCCGCGGTCAGCGCCGTCGTCACGGTGTCCCCGGTGGAGTGGGGCAGCCGCGTCGACCTCGAGCTGCGCGGCATCGTCGGGCCGTTGAAGTGCCAGCTGTTCGCCATCTCGACGACGGGCGACGCCCGCGTGGTGTCCGGCTGGTCGGTGCCGCCCAAGGGCTTCGGCATCCCCGGCTCACCGGAACCGTTGCGGCTGCAGGGTTCCGTTTCGCTGGCGATGGACCAGATCTCCCGGTTCGAGGTCCGCGGCGACGACGGCACGGTCCTCGTCGTCGTGCAGCGCTGAGTTTCCTTCCCCGTACCCGGCGCCCCGCCGGGTGTTCCGCGTGCCGTCGTCGTGAACCACGGGCGTCGCCGAGTCGTGGTTCACGGTATGAGCGAGACTTCATTTCCGCGGTCGCACCGCCATGACCTGGATAAATGGCGTCCGGTTGCGCTTCGCTTGATAACGAACAGATAACGGGCTGGTCGCTTTTGAACCTCGGGCCGCTCACGTCCGTATCCCCCAATGCATCCCCCGATGCATCCCGACAGCCGGAACCAGAGCTCCCCGCGGGTTCCGTGCGATCTCGACCTCAACCAACGGTAGTTCTTGCCCGGGCCGCCGCGCTATTCGGCGTGCCCGGAATAACGAACGAGGTGAACTAGTCTATGGCCCGGAATTCTCGGTCCCCCGTGACGGGCAAGCATCGCGTCGCCCGCCGTACCAAGATCGCCATGGGCGCGATCGGCCTGGCGATCGCGGTCGGCGCACTCGCCGTCGCGGTCAGCACGGGCCGCACGGGCGAAGCGAGCGCGGACCCCGCGGACCCGTCGTTCTTCATCGACATCAACAAGGTTCCCGCCGGCAACAACGTCAACGCGGCCTTGAAGAAGAAGGGTGCGCAAGGGTCCTTCACCGTCGACTGTGGAACGAACGCGGACGGCGCGCACCACAACCCGGACAACTTCATCGCGCAGCCCGGGATCAAGAACGGCGCGCAGCACCTGCACGACTACGTCGGCAACGTGACGACCGACGCCGACTCGAGCCTCAAGAGCCTGCTCGCCGGCGACACCACCTGCAAGAACGGTGACAAGTCGGCTTACTTCTGGCCCGTGATCCGCATCGACCGCGAAGACAACGCGGCGAACGAGAGCGAGAACCAGAAGGCGCAGCAGAAGCAGCAGGGCAAGACCGGCGACGTCCAGCAGGACCAGAGCGCCAAGGATGCCCAGGCCGCGGACGCCGCCGGTCAGGGCCAGGACGCGCAGGACCCGAACGCGCAGGACCAGCAGGGCCAGGACGCGAACGCCCAGGACCAGCAGGACCCGAACGCGCAGGACCAGAACGCGCAGGACCAGAACGGGCAGCAGCAGAAGCGCCGGAACACCGGTGGCGGCGCGACCCGCAACGGTGACGCGAGTGCCCAGCAGCAGGACGGGCAGAACCAGCAAGACCAGCAGCAGGCCCAGGACCGCCGTCGCGGCGGCCAGAACGGTGGCCAGAACAACGGTGGCAAGAACGGCGGCCAGAACAACGGTGGCCAGAACGGCAACCAGAGCAGCTCGGCCGCCGCACCGCCGGCCGAAGAACTCGGCGGACCCGAAGGCGCGAACGAAGAGGTCGGCGACAACGACGGCGAGATCGTCGAGCCGGAGTCCGCGACCCTGAAGTTCATCGGCGGTGGCGCGCAGAACGTCGTCGCGATGCCGCTCGGCCTGAAGATCCTCTACGGTGACGCCAAGCAGAGCACCAACGGCCCGGCCAACGCCCGGCCCAGCTGGACCTGCACCGGGTTCGAGGACCGCCTGACCGACCTCTACCCGATCTGCCCGGCGGGCAGCAAGGTGGAGCGGATCCACGCCTTCCCGAACTGCTGGGACGGCAAGAACACCGACAGCGCGAACCACCGCACGCACATCGTGTTCGCGAACCAGCAGGGCAAGTGCCCGCAGGGCTTCAAGAACGTGCCCCAGCTGCAGGTGACGCTGGTCTACGACGTCCCGCAGGACGTCCAGCAGAAGGGCCAGTACAAAGTGGACGCCTTCGCCCAGGAAAAGCACAACCCGCGGTCCGACCACGACGACTTCGCGAACGTGATGAGCCGCAAGATCATGGGTCGCCTGGTCAACTGCATCAACTCCGGCAAGGCCTGCGCGGAATAGTCCTTCCGCACCAGTCAGTCCACGCCAGGAGGGAGAACGTCCGATGAACCGTGCTCGTCCGAGTGCTGTCGCACTGTCCGCCGCCATCGCCGGTCTCGCGCTGGTCGCGGCCTGCGGGACCAACCCGTACGCCACGTCCGGTGCCGTCCAGCAGGTGTCGCTCGGCGCACAGCAGCAGCTCTCGGCGAGCACGGTTCAGGCCGCCCCCGGGGCCGGCCAGGCCCAGCTGGTCACGTCCACTGTGGAGGGTCTCGGCGCGGTCCTCGCCGACGCCGAAGGCCACACGCTCTACCGCTACGCCAAGGACACCGCGAAGCCGCCGAAGGTCGCTTGCGTCGACGGCTGCGCGGAAATGTGGCCCCCGCTGCTCTCCGACTCCCCGGCACTGGCCGCCGGGGTGGACGCCCGGCTCGTCAGCCTGGTCACCCGGCCCGACGGCCGCAAGCAGGTGACGGTCGGCGGCTGGCCGGTGTACCGCTACGCCAAGGACACCGGCTCCGGCATCGCGCTCGGCCAGAACGTCAGCGCGGACTGGGCGGCGATCACGCCGGCGGGGGAGAAGGCGGCCGCGGCGGCGGGTGCGCCCGCCGCGAAGACCAGCATCGGCACCGCCGACATCGGCGGTCTCGGCCCGGTACTGACCGACCCGGCCGGGCGCACGCTCTACCTGTTCACCCAGGACGGCCGGGGTTCCGGAACGTCCACTTGCGACGGTGCCTGCGCACGGACGTGGCCACCGCTGCTCGTCGACGGCCGGATCACCGTCGCCGAAGACATCGACACCGGCCTGGTCGGGCAGATCACCCGGGCCGACGGGAGCAAGCAGGTCACCGTCGGCGGCTGGCCCGTGTACACCTACGCGAAGGACGGCGCGCCCGGCGAGGCGAACGGCCACGGCGCCGGGAACACCTGGTACGCCATGGAACCCAATGGCTGCAAGGTCGACCCGTCGCGCCGGCCGGACAACTCCATCGCGACGGCCTCTTCCAGCGGGTACTGACCCGCTCCCCGAACCCCGGCCCGGCGGACACTTCCCTCCACCTCACCCCCCTCGTCCGCCGGGCCGGTCGCACCACCCGAAGTACCGCGGGACCCCTGTCCCGCGCCCCGAGCCCCGGCCCGGGTGGACGCTTCCCTCCACCTCACCCCCAATGTCCCCCCGGGCCGGGATTCCTCACCCCCCACCGATCCGGCTCCGCCGGATCAGCGAAGGAGGAAATAGGCGGGCGCTTCCCCGCCCCGCGAGTTCCGGCCGGTGGACGCTTCCCTCCACCTCACCCCCCGAGTCCACCGAGCCGGAACTCCTCCCTCACCCCCGTGATGCCCCTCCAATCACGCAAGATGCCTCCCCAGTCACGCGAGTTGCCCCACCAGTCACGCGAGTTGACCCTCCAATCACGCGAGATGCCCCTCCGATCACGCGTGATGCCTCCCCAGTCACGCGAGTTGCTTCCCCAGTCACGCGAGATGGCCCTCCAGTCACGCGTGATGCCTCCCCAGTCACGAGAGATGCCCCTCCGATCACGCGAGATGCCTCTCCAGTCACACGTGATGCCCCACCGGTCACGCGAGATGCCCTACCAGTCACGCGAGATCCGTCCCTAGTCACACGAGTTCTGCCTTCAGCCACGCGAGATCTCCTCCAGACACGCGAGTCACGTCTCCGATCACGCGAGATCCGCCCAGACTTCCCGGCCCGTCGGTCACCCGGCCGGAGCCCCTCAAAAAAGACCCCGGTCCGGTGGATGCTTCCCTCCACCTCACCCCCCTCATCCCCCGGACCGGCCTACGCTGCGGTCCCCGTGCTCCGGCACGGGGACCGCGGCCCAGAAGTCCAGCGGCACGCGCCCGGTTCCGCGGCCGGCCGCGTCGAGCAGGCGGCCCATCAGCTTGACGTTCCGCAGCGTCACCGCCCGGCCGGTGATCTCCAGCCACGGCAGCTTCGCCGCCAGCACCGCTTCCAGCGCCAGCGTGTCGTGCTGCGAAGGCAGCCACACCACCAGCATCAGGTTCGCCGCCCCGGTGAGGCCCGCGCACATGCGCACCTCCGGCAGCATCGCCAGCGACCGCGCGGTCGTCTCCAGCTTGTCGGGCGGCACCCGCAGCCACAGCGTCACCGTGACCGGCGCCGGCGACACCGACCGCGCGATCTCGCACCGGACGCGGATCGCACCCCGGGCCAGCAGGGCGTCCAGCCGGCGCCGGACCGTCGTCGCGCCGACGCCGAGTTCGATCGCCAGTGCTGCCGCCGACGCCCGGGCGTCCACGCCGAGGGCCAGGATCAGCGCCCGGTCCGCGTCGTCGAACCGCAGGGGTGCCCGGTTCTTCGCCGGCTTCACCGACAGCGCCTCGCGCTGACCCGGCGAGATCGCCCGCACCCGCCACCGGCTGCCCTCGGTGAACATCCGCGGCGACAGCACCGTGCGCACCCGCGTCACCCCGGGCACCGCCGACACCCGGTCCAGCACGTGCGCGCCCAGCTCCCGCAGAGACGGCGCGACGACGTGGGCGAGCAGGTCGCACGGCCCGGCCACGTACTCGACGGTGACCACCTGGGGGTCCGCGGCCAGCGCGGACGCCACCGAAAGCGCGGTCCCGGGCGCACAGTCGATCTCGACGAACGCCAAGGCCAGCTGCGCGGTCAGCTCCCCGCCGATGTACGCGGTCAGCCACGCGTCGCCGCGCTCGACCAGCGTGTCCCAGTGCCGGGCGGCGGTCACCGCGCCCAGGCCGAGCGCGCGGCCCAGCGTCGACCACGACGCGCGCGGCGCCGCCTGCAGCGCGTCGACCAGTTTGAGGTCCTGCTCGGTCAACATGGCGGATTCTTCGCTCATCGGCTCTCGCAACGGTGGTTTCGGTGTTTTTCTGCAGCCATTGTGCTCGACACTTGCATGATCTGCGAATGACCCTGCGCTCGGACGCCGCCGCCCTACTCGACGACCTGGTCGCTCTCCGTCGCGACCTGCACCGCATCCCCGAGATCGGCCTGCACCTGCCGCGCACCCAGGAGCGGGTCCTCGCGGCCCTCGACGGCCTGCCCCTCGAACTCAGCCTGGGCAAGAACCTCTCGTCGATCACGGGAGTCCTCCGAGGCGGCAAGCCCGGCGGAACCGTTCTCCTCCGCGGGGACATGGACGCCCTCCCGGTGACCGAAGCCAGCGGCGAGGAGTTCAGCTCGACCCTCGACGGCGCCATGCACGCCTGCGGCCACGACCTCCACACGGCGGGGCTGGTCGGCGCCGCCCGCCTGCTCGCCGCCCGCCGCGAGGAACTCGCCGGCGACGTCGTCTTCATGTTCCAGCCCGGCGAAGAAGGCTGGGACGGCGCGGGCATCATGATCGACGAAGGCGTGCTGACGGCGTCCGGCAAGCACGTCGACGCCGCGTACGGCCTGCACGTTTCGGCCGCCAGCTACGCGAAGGGCCAGTTCACCGCCCGCCCCGGCACGCTGATGGCGGCCTCGGGCGCCCTCGAGGTCCGCGTGCGGGGCGAGGGCGGCCACGGCTCGTCGCCGCACGACGCCCGCGACCCGATCCCGGCGGCCTGCGAGATGGTCACCGCCCTGCAGACGATGGTCACGCGCACCTTCGACGTCTTCGACCCGGTCGTGGTCACCGTCGGCTCGTTCCACGCCGGCACCCGGCGCAACATCATCCCGGACGACGCGGTGTTCGAGGCGACGCTGCGGTCGTTCTCGCCCGAGGTCGCGGCCCGGGTGGGGGAGAAGGCGGTGCAGGTCTGCCGGGGCATCGCCGACGCGCACGGCCTCGACATCGACGTCACCTACGAGCCGGAGTACCCCGCGACGGTCAACGACGCGGCCGCCTACGACTTCGTCGCCGACACGATCCGTGACGTCTTCGGGGAGGAGCGGTTCACCGAGATGGCCGATCCGATCACCGGCTCGGAGGACTTCTCCCGCGTGCTCGAACGCGTCCCCGGCGCGTACCTGTTCCTCGGCGCGTGCCCGACGGACCCGGAAACCGCGCCGGACAACCATTCCCCACGGGCCCGCTTCGACGACAGCGTGCTCGGCGACGGCGCCGCGCTGCTGGCCGAGCTCGCCGTCCGCCGCCTCGGGCTCCTGGCCGGGTGACGGGAGTGCGCAGCTACCACTGGCCTCCGCTGCTGCCCGTGCTCGCGCTGGTCCTGATGCCGTTCCTGCCGTTCGTCAACACGACCGGGCTGTGGCTCGGGCTGCCGCGGATGATGGTGTGGGGCGCGTTCTGGTGCCTCATGTTCACCCCGGCGCTGCTGCTGTCCGAACGCCTGCTGCGCGGGCGGGAGGACGAGTCGTGATCCTCGCCTTCACCCTCGTGGGCATCGTCCTGATCGGTGTTCTCGGCTTCGTCGGCCGGCGCAAGCCCGTCGCCGACCTGGCCGAGTGGACGGTCGGCGGGCGGCGCTTCGGCGCGCTCACCATGTGGTTCCTGCAGGCGGGCGAGGTGTTCACCACCTTCACCTTCCTGGGCATGGCCGGCCTCGCGTTCTCCGGCGGTGTCGCGGCGATGTACGCGCTGCCGTACGTGCCGATCGCCTACGTCGTGCTGTTCTTCCTCGCGAAGCGCCTGTGGACGATGGGGAAGGAGCGCGGCTACCTCACGCAGGGCGACTTCCTCGAGGACCGTTACTCCAGCCGGGCGCTCGGGACGGTGTCCGCGGTACTCGGCGTCGTGTTCGTGCTGCCGTACCTGCAGCTGCAGATCACCGGGCTCGGCCTGATCGTCCGGCTGGTCACCGGCGACAGCGCGTCCGGCACGCTGAGCATGGTCACCGGCAGCGTGCTAGTGGTCGCGTTCGTGCTGTGGGCGGGGCTGCGCGGCGTCGCGGCGACGTCCTACTTCAAGGACGGGATCATGCTGGTCGCGCTGGTGGTGCTGGCCATCGCCGTGCCGACGCACTTCGCCGGCGGGATCGGGGGTGTGTTCCGCAAGATCGAGCAGCTGCACCCGGAGAAGCTGATCGTCCACAGTGGAGCGAACGACCACGTCTGGTTCGTGACGAGCATGCTGGTCAGCGCGATCGGCGTCGGCCTGATGACGCTGCCGCACTCGTGGCCGGCGCTGATGTCGGCGCGCGACCCGAAGGTGCTGCGGCGCAACTACGCCTGGATGCCGGTGTACGAGCTGTGCCTGCTGCTGCCGATGATCATCGGGTTCGCGGCGATCCTGGTGGTGTCGAAAGGCAGCGTTTCTCACAAAACAGACCCGAACGGCGTATTGCTGACGCTGTCGAAGGACGCCTTGCCCGGGTGGGTGACGGGGATCGTCGTGGTCGCCGCGACGGCCACCGCGATGGTCCCGGCGGCCGGGATCCTGATCGGCATCTCGTCGCTGGTGGCGCGCAACATAGTCCGCGTCCGCAGCGGCCGCAAGCAGTTCTGGATCAACCACGGCACGGTTGTGCTCGCGAGTACTCTTGCCCTCGTGCTGGGCATCTTCCGGCCGGACCTGCTGGCCAACCTGCTGTTGCTCACCTATTCGGGGTCGGTCCAGCTGGCCCCGGCGAACCTGCTGGGCTTCCTGCGGCGGGTGCCCGTCGGCAAGGGCCCGGTGTTCGCCGGGCTGATCGCCGGCGAGCTCGTGGTCGTGTACCTGACCTTTGTGGACACCCATCTGGCCGGCACGGTCAACGTGGGCTTGATCGGGCTCGGCGTCAACGTCGTCGTCCTCGCACTGGCCGCGGCGGCGCGGCGACAGACTTCTCCCGTGGAGGCGGCGTGACGCGCACGGTTTTCACCGGTGGTTCGGTGTTCGACGGCACCGGGTCCGAGCCGGCGGCGGCCGACGTCGTCGTCGAGCACGGCCGGATCGTCGAGGTCGGCACGGACCTGGACGGCGACGAGGGCGTCGACTGTTCCGGCGCGGTGCTGCTGCCGGGGCTCTTCGACTGCCACGTGCACGTCACGGTGTCGGACATCGGGCTGATGTCGCGCGTGCAGAAGCCGTTCTCCTACCAGTTCTACGAAGCCGCGCGGAACCTGTGGGCGACGCTCGGGCTGGGCATCACGACGGTGCGCGACGCGTCCGGCGCGGACCTCGGCATCAAGCAGGCGGTGGACGACGGGCTGATCCCGGGGCCGCGGATGCAGATCTCGATCGGGCTGATCAGCCAGACCGGCGGGCACGGCGACAGCTGGAACCCGTCGAGCATCTGCGTCCCGCTGCTGGTGCCGCACCCCGGCCGCCCGGACGCGACGGCCGACGGCCCCGACGAGATGCGCCGCGTCGCCCGGACGCTGCTGCGCGCGGGAGCGGACGTGCTGAAGGTGTGCACGACCGGCGGCGTGCTGTCCCCGCGCGACGACCCGCGGCATTCGCAGTACACGCCGGAGGAGCTGGAGGTCCTGGTCGCCGAAGCGGCGGCGCAGGGCCGGCCGGTGATGGCGCACGCCCAGGGCGCGGCGGGCATCAAGAACGCGGTGCGGGCGGGCGTGCGCTCGATCGAGCACGGCATCTACCTCGACGATGAGGCGATCGAGCTGATGCTGGGCCACGGGACGTGGCTGGTCCCGACGTTGATCGCCCCGGTCAACGTGGTCCGCGCGGCCGATGCCGGGGTGGACTTGCCGGCGTCCGTGGTGGCGAAGGCGCGTGAAGTGGTGGAGGTGCACCGGGATTCCGTGCGCCGCGCGTACGCGGCGGGGGTCCGGATCGCGATGGGGACGGACAGCGGGGTCGGGCCGCACGGCACGAACCTGGAGGAGCTGGCGCTGATGGCGGCGTGCGGGATGACGCAGGCGGACGTCCTGGAGGCGACGACGTCCTCGGCGGCGCGGTTGATGGGGCTGGACGGCGAGCTGGGGCGGATCGAGCCGGGGCTGCGGGCGGATCTGGTCGTGGTGGCGGGGGATCCCTATGACTTCCCGGGGTTGGCTTCGAACATCCGGGAGGTGTGGAAGGACGGGGTGCGGGTGGTCTGACGCCTGGGGCCACGGCCGCGCGGGTCGCGGTCCCGGTCACGTGAGTTCCGGCGTGGCGCACGCGGGCGGACCCGGTGTGTTCGCCCGCGTGGCGCTACCGGCGGTCGAGCCGCAGAGTCGTCGCCGCGGCCTCGGCCGTCACCATGGCGTCGGTGCCGCCGCCGGTGTACTTGGTGCGGTAGGCGGCATCCACGGCCGCGGTGACCCGCGCGGAAGCGGTGCCGATGTCCTCGATGGTGACTTCGGCTTCCAGTCCCGGCACGCGAACGTGCGCCGAGCGCGACCGCACCGCGTCCCCGAACCAGCCCGTGTCCCGCCGGTACCAGGTCCGCACGTAGACCTGACCGCCGGCGCACACGACCCAGATCGGTGTCCACCGTCGCGAGCCGACCGCGATCTCCAGCTCCTGGGCCGCGTCCAGGAAGCTCAGGTCGTCGGCGGTCCAGGAGGTCGTCAAGCCGACTCCGGGCTCAGCAGGTCCTTCAACGCCACCGCGAACTTCCCCGGGTTCCGCTGCGGAGCCAGGTGCGCCCCCGGCATCTCGGTGAACGGCAACCCCAGCTCCAACGCCAAGATCTTCGCCGGCTGGTAGTGGTACCGCCCCCGGCTGCCCTCGCCGGCCACCGGGATGATCTCCGTGCCGGCCTTGCGCAGCGCTCGCAGGTCCGGCAAGTAGTCGAAGAACGGCGTCAGCTCGCGGTCGAACAGCCGGATCCAGTCGGCTTCGTGAGGGAGCCGCAGGTTCGGCAGGTTCGGCAGCGCCGCGCCCGCGATCGCGTCCGCGAAACGGGTCACCGCCGTCAGGAGCTCACCCGAACGGGCCAGCCGGACCTGCTCCGCGGCCGCCGCGAGCCAGCCGCTCGCGTCCGGCATCAGGTGGACCGCCGGGGGCTCGTGCGCGACCAGCGTCGTCACCCGGTCCGGGTGCCGGGCCACCAGGTCGAGGCCGATCAGCGCGCCCGCGCTCGAGCCGAACACCAGCGCCGGGCCGTCGGTCGCGTGGCTCAGCACCGCCAGCGCGTCGTCCGCCTGGCGGGACACCGGGACCGGGCCCGTCGTGGTGTCGGTGCTGCCGAAGTGGCCGCGCCGGTCGTACGTGATGACGGTGTAATCCGCGTACAGCTGCTTCGCCAGCGCGCGGTAGGAGTCACCCGCCCCGGTGCCGCCCGCGATCAGCAGCAGCGCCGGGCCCTCGCCGCCGCGGCGGACGAGGAGCTCGCCGTCCTCCACCGGGCAACGGCTCTCCGAGATCATGCTTGAAGTCAAGCACAGACAATGAAGTGGACGGCGCGGTGGTCGATCCCTAGCGTGCGCGGCATGGCGGAACGGCGAACGATCCTCAGCGGGTCGACCTTCGAAGAGCGGATCGGCTACGCCCGCGCGGTGGTCGACGGCGGCCGCGTGTACGTCTCGGGCACGACCGGCTTCGACTACTCGGCCATGACCATCTCCGACGACGTCGTCGAGCAGGCGGCGCAGTGCCTGCGCACCATCGAAGCGGCGCTGGCGGAGGCGGGCTGCACTTTCGCGGACGTGGTCCGCGTGCGCTACCTGCTGCCCGTGCGCGAGGACTTCGAGCCGTGCTGGCCGGTGCTGCGCAAGGCTTTCGCGGACGTCCGCCCGGCGGCGACGATGCTCCAGTGCGGCCTCGCGGACCCGCGCATGAAGATCGAAATCGAGGTGGACGCCCACCTGCCCGGCTAGAGCCGTTCGATGATGGTCGCCGTCGAGAGGGCGCCGCCGGCGCACATCGTCACCAGGGCCGTCGCGGCGTCGCGGCGTTCCAGCTCGTGCAACGCCGTCGTCAGCAGCCGGGCACCCGTGCTGCCCACCGGGTGGCCCAGCGCGATCGCGCCGCCGTTGACGTTGACCCGGGCGGGATCCGGCGCCATGACCTGCTGCCACGACAACGCCACCGACGCGAACGCCTCGTTCACCTCGAACAGGTCCGGGTCGGCGATCGTCATGCCCGCCTTCGAAAGCACCCGCTCCGTCGCGCGGATCGGGCCGTCCAGGTGGTAGTACGGCTCCGCGCCGACCAGCGCCTGCGCCACGATCCGGGCTCGCGGGCGCAGTCCCAGCGCCGAGGCCCGCGCGGAATCCATCAGGAGCAGCGCCGCCGCGCCGTCGGAGATCTGGGAGGACGTTCCCGCCGTGTGGACGCCGTCCGCCACCACCGGCTTCAGCCGCGCCAGGCCTTCGGCCGTCGTCTCGCGGAGCCCCTGGTCGCGGCCGACCAGGCGCGTCTCACCGGTCGCCGAACCGTCGGCGGCCAGGACCGGGGCCTTCACCGGCACCACTTCGCGGTCGAAGTGCCCGGCCTCCCACGCGGCCGCCGCCTTCCGCTGGGAGGCGACGCCGAACGCGTCGACGTCGGCGCGCGTCAGGCCGCGCCGCACCGCGATGCGCTCCGCCGCGCCGTACTGGTTGGGCAGGTCGATCGTCCACGACGCCGGCCGCGGCGAACCCGAACCCCGGTTCGCGCCCAGCGGCACCCGGCTCATCGCCTCGACCCCGCACGCGACGCCCACCTCGATGGCGTCCGCCGCGATCAGGCCCGCCACCAGGTGAGCCGCCTGCTGCGCCGAGCCGCACTGGGCGTCGATCGTCGTCGCGCCCGCCGTCTCCGGGAGGCCCGCGTGCAGCCAGGCCGTGCGCGTCACGTTGCCGGACTGCTCGCTCGCCTGCGTGACGCAGCCGCCGATCAGCTGCTCGACCAGGGCCGGGTCGAGGCCGGCGCGGTCGAGGAGGGCCTGCTGCGCGGCACCCAGCAGCTCGGCCGCGTGGAGGCCGGCCAGCAGGCCGCCCCGCTTGCCGATGGGGGTCCGCACGGCTTCGACGATGACCGGCACGCCCATGTCGTCCCTTTCGTCGGGCAACGTTGTCCAGTGACCCAAAAACTAGAACAAGTTATCGTTCTGCGCAAGCGTCCCCAGGGTCGCCCGGATCTTGATCTTTATCGAGTGAGCGCTCGCTCACCTGGCCTCATCGGTAAAGTTAACGGGTTTCACTGAACGCTCTTCCGGAAGTTAACACCGTATGCTCTAATCGCCATTAGAACGTGTTTCAAACGGCGAACCGTGGGAGGCAACGTGGCCGCTCCGCTCATCCCCGCCGGTTTCGACTTCACGGACCCGGACCTCTATGCCGAACGGCTGCCCCTGGCGGAGTTCGCCGAGCTCCGGCGGACGGCCCCCGTGTGGTGGAACCCCCAGAAGACCAACACCGCAGGCTTCGGCGACGACGGCTACTGGGTCGTCTCGCGCCACGAAGACGTCAAGGAGGTCTCGCGCGACAGCGCGCTCTACTCCTCCAGCGAGAAGACCGCGATCATCCGCTTCGACGAGAGCATGACCGAGGACCGCCTCAACGCGAACCGCCTGGTCCTGCTCAACATGGACGCGCCGCAGCACACGAAGCTGCGCAAGATCGTGTCGAAGGGCTTCACCCCGCGCTCGATCGCGAAGCTCGAAGACACGCTGCGCGACCGCGCGGAGAAGATCGTCCACGAAGCACGGAAAAAGGGAACGGGCGACTTCGTCACCGACGTCGCGTGCGAGCTTCCCCTGCAGGCCATCGCCGAGCTGATCGGCATCCCGCAGGAGGACCGGCTCAAGATCTTCGACTGGTCGAACCAGATGGTCGCCTACGACGACCCGGAGTACGAGGTCGAGCCGCTGGAGGCGTCCGCGCAGCTCATCGGCTACGCCTGGAACATGGCCGAGGACCGCCGCAAGTGCCCGATGGACGACATCGTCACGAAGCTGATCCAGGCGGACGTCGACGGTGAAGCGCTCGGTTCGGACGAATTCGGCTTCTTCGTGATCCTGCTCGCCGTCGCCGGCAACGAGACCACGCGCAACGCCATCACCCACGGCATGAAGGCGTTCCTCGACCACCCGGACCAGTGGGAGCTCTACAAGGAGCAACGGCCGAAGACGGCGCCGGACGAGATCGTCCGCTGGGCCACCCCGGTGGTCGCGTTCCAGCGCACGGCCACCCGCGACACCGAGCTCGGCGGCGCGCACATCCGCCGGGGCGACCGCGTCGGCATGTTCTACAGCTCCGCCAACTTCGACCACGAGGTCTTCGACGACCCGGAGAAGTTCGACATCCTCCGCGAAGACAACCCGCACGTCGGCTTCGGCGGCACCGGTTCCCACTACTGCATCGGCGCCAACCTGGCGCGGCTGGAGATCGACCTGATCTTCAACGCGATCGCGGACGTGATGCCGGGGATCACCGAGGCCGAGCCCCCGGTGCGGCTGCGGTCGAGCTGGTTGAACGGGATCAAGCACTACCCGGTGCGCTACGCCTGAGGAACTCGCGGACCCGCCGCCGGGTGAGCCCGGTGGCGGGTTCGACGGGCCGCAGCCCCAGCACCGAGTGGAAGAGCGCGATGGTGGTCACCGGACCATGACATCATGAGGCGATGGCCCCGAGAGCGACTGTCGACGTCGAGTTCTCCGTCCGCGTCACCGAACCCGGGCCCGCCGCGATCTCGGTCGCCGCCGCCCACGCCGATACCGATGAGCTCACCGTCTCCTGGCACGGGGAAAGCGAGCTCGTCGAGTTCGAGCACGGCACCCGCGCGGAGGTCTTCGAGCTGCCCAAGGGCGAGCACCGCGTCAGCTACCACGCCGAACGCGCGCTGGGCGAGGCCGAACCCGAGCCCGTCACGCGCGCCGATGCCGCCGTCTTCACCCGGCCGAGCCGGTACTGCCCCTCCGACCGGATCGCCGGGCTCGTGCCGCCGGAGCTCTACGCGCTGAAGAGCGACCGGAAGAAGGTCGACACGATCGTCCGGCACGTCCACCAGCGACTGTCCTATGTGGTCGGCTCCAGCCGGCCCACCGACGACGCCATCGACACGCTCCTCGCCGGCGAAGGCGTCTGCCGCGACTTCGCGCACGTCTGCATCACCCTCTGCCGGTTCTTCGACATCCCCGCGCGCTACGTCGGCGTCTACGCGCCCGGGCTCTCGCCGATGGACTTCCACGCCGTCTTCGAGGCCGGGGTCGACGGCCTCTGGTACGTCTTCGACGCCACCCACCTCGCGCCGCGCCAGACCATGCTGCGCATCTCCACCGGCCGCGACGCCGCGGACACGGCGTTCTTCGCCACTCTCGGCTGCGAGCTCGACTTCCTCGGCAGCACGGTGTTCGCGACGACGGACACCGCGCTGCCCCACGACGACTGGCGCGAGCTCGTCGCACTGGACTGAGGATGGTCCGACCGCGTGTTAACTGCGCGAAGAGGCTCTTCGCTGGGTAGACAGTGTCCGTGAACAGTTCCCCCAAGGCCCCGAGCCCCTGGGCGCGGGCCCGTGCCCGGTACCGGTGGCTGGACCACATCGCCCGCGCGACCAACCGCTACATCGAGTGCGGCGGCTACCACTACGTCGCCTCGATCACCTACTTCAGCCTGCTGTCGCTGGTGCCGCTGCTGATGGTCGCGTCGTCGGTCGCCGGGTTCGTGCTGGCCAGCCAGCCGGGCCTGCGCGAAACCATGGTCCACGCCGTCGTCAGCACGCTGCCCGGCGGGCCCGGCGGGCTGGGCGACAAGGCGACCGAGCTGCTCACCGGCTTCGTCGACCAGCGGACCAGCGTCGGCGCGTTCGGCCTGGCGATCGGCCTCTACTCGGGCTGGAACTGGATGAACGCGCTGCGGGACTCGCTGACCGCGCTCTGGGGCCAGAACCGCTCGGACCAGTCGCTGCCGCGGCTGATCGCCGTCGACCTGCTCGCGCTGCTCGGTCTCTCGGCGGCGCTGGTGGTGTCGTTCACGATCACCATCTCCGGCACCGCGCTGGGCGGCTACCTGCTCCGGCTGGTCGGCCTCGACGACACGAGCTGGGGGCACCGGCTCGTCTCGGCGTCCTCGGTGCCGCTGTCGCTGGCCGCCGACTGGCTGGTGTTCCTGTGGGTGCTCACCCGGCTGCCGCGGCAGAAGGTGGGCGTGCGCAGCGCGGTGCGGGGCGCGATCGCGCTGGCCATCGGGTTCGAGGTGCTCAAGCTGGCCGGTGGTTTCTACCTCAAGCTGATCGGCGACTCGCTGACCGGCATCGCGTTCGGCTCGGTGATCGGCCTGATCTTCTTCATCTCGCTGATCGCCCGGATGCTCGTCTACGTCACGGCGTGGACCGCGACCGGCTCGGACGCACCCCCGAAGCCGATCCAGCCACCGGCGCCGGTCGTCCTCGAACCGGTGATCGTGGTGGACCCGCCGGTCGCGGTGCCGGCCACGGTCGGCGTCGTGACCGGGGTGATCGGCACGCTGCTGGCGCTCAGGTGGCGACGTTCGCGAGGCTGAAGAGCCGCATCAGCTGGTGGTCGATCAGCGCGATCGCCGCCTCCGGGGTGCGCTGACCCAGGATGATGCTGGTCTGCAGGCCGTCGACGCTCGACAGGAGCAGCTCCGCCTCCGGCAGCAGTTCGAGATCCGGCGCCACCTCACCGCGGTCGCGTCCCCACGCCAGCAGGTCCGCGGTCAGCCGTCCCAGCTCGGGCGGCGCGGCGCTGACCGCCGACGCCAGTCCGGGGTCCGAAAGGGACCGGACGAAGTAGGCGAGGTGCACGAGGTAGCGCGTGCGGCGCCCGTCGTCGACCGGCAGCATCCCGACGAGCATGGCGCGCAGCACCTCACGCGGGGTCGCGTCCTCGTCCGGGCCGGTGCCCGCGCGGACGCTGTCCCCGGCGTCGGCGTTGAGGATCTCGAGCGCGCCGAGCAGCAGGTCGTCACGCGTGCCGAAGTAGTACTGGACCAGCCGCAGCGAGACCCCGGCCTCGGCCGCGACCTTGCGCAGCGACACGTCTTCGAGCCCGCGCGCGCTCGCGATCCGCCAGACGGCCTCGGCGATCTGGCGGCGGCGTTGCCCGTGGTCGGCGAGTCTCGGCATGGTGGGTCGAGCGTATCAACGTGGCTTGCCGGCGCCGACGACCCACATCGAGAAGTACTGCGACCCGCCGCCGTAGGCGTGCCCGACCGCGATGCGGGCGCCGTCCACCTGGTAGTCCCCGGCGCGGCCCATGACCTGCTTCGCCGCTTCGGAGAAGCGAAGCATGCCGGACGCACCGATCGGGTTGGACGAGAGGACCCCGCCGGACGGGTTCACCGGCAGCCGTCCGCCGATCGCCGTCTCGCCGGCCTCGGTGACCTTCCAGCCCTCGCCTTCGGGCGCGAACCCGAGGTTCTCCAGCCACATCGGCTCGAACCAGGAGAACGGCACGTAGATCTCCGCGACGTCCACTTCGGACATCGGGTCCGTGATGCCGGCCTCGGCCCAGAGCGCGGCGGCGGCGTCGCGCCCGGCCTGGGGGTTAACCTGGTCGCGGCCGGCGAATGTGGTCGGCTCGGTCCGCATCGCCGTCGCGTGGATCCAGGCGGCCCCGCCTTCGACGGCGTCCCCGGCGGCCTCGTCGCCGAGCACCATCGCGCACGCGCCGTCGGACGACGGGCACGTCTCGTCGTAGCGGATCGGGTCCCACAGCATCTGCGACTTCCGCACCGACTCGACCGTGATGTCGGCCTGCCGCAGGTGCGCGTACGGGTTCAGGGCGCCGTTGCGGCGATCTTTCGCCGCGACGATCGCGCCGACGTGCTCGGGCGCGCCGGACCGGCGGATGTAGGAGCGCACGTGCGGGGCGAAGTAGCCGCCCGCGCCGGCGCCGACCGGCATCTGGAACGGCGGCAGGATCGACAGGCCCCACATCGCGTTCGACTCGGACTGCTTCTCGTACGCCACGGTCAGCACCCGGCGGTGCACGCCGGACTGGATGAGCGACGCCGCCACCAGCGCCGTCGACCCGCCGACCGAACCCGCGGTGTGCACGCGCAGCAACGGCTTCCCGGTCGCGCCCAGTGAGTCGGCGAGGAAGAGCTCGGGCATCATGACGCCCTCGAACAGGTCCGGCGCCTTGCCGAGGACGACGGCGTCGATGTCCGCCCACCCGACCTGGGCGTCGGCCATCGCGCGGTCGATCGCTTCGCGCAGCAGGCCCGGCATCGAGACGTCCTGCCGCTTGGCGCGGTGGTGCGTCTGGCCGGTGCCGAGCACGGCGGTGAGCTGCTTGGTCATCGGGCCTCCAGCACGGTCACCAGGTTCTGTTGCAGGGCGGGGCCGCTCGTCGCGTGCGCCACCGCCTTGCGGGATTCGCCGGTGTGGATCCGGGTCGCCGCTTCGCCGATGCGGGCGAGGCCGGCGGAGAACATCGGGTTGGCGGCGAGCGCGCCACCCGACGGGTTGACCTTGACGGTGTCGTCGAGCTTCAGCGCCGTCCGCAGGATCAGCTCCTGGTGCGTGAATGGCGCGTGCAGCTCGGCGAGGTCGACGCCGTCGAGGTCCAGGGCCCGGGCGGCGATCTCGGTGGACGGCGACCGCGTGAGGTCGCGGGCGCCGAGGACGGGCGAGTCGACGCGGTGCTCGATGCCCTGGATCACCGCGGGGTGCTCGACGATGTCCTTCGCGCGCTCCACAGTGGACAGAACGACGACCGCGGCGCCGTCGGTGACGGGCGCGATGTCGTGCTTGCGCAAGGGATCCGCGAAGTACGGCGTGTCGAGCAGGGCGCCGACGTCCTGGTCCGTGCCCCGCGCGGCCACCTCGGCGAGGTCCTTTTCGGACCAGAGGCCGGCGTCGAGGCCCAGCCGCGCCTGGATCCCGGCGATCGACACCGAGTCCGGCCACAGGGGAGCGACGACGTACGGGTCGAGCTGCAGGGCGAGCACCCGCCGCAGCTGCCCGGCGCTGGACTTGCCGAAGCCGTAGACGAGCGCGGTCTCGACCTCGCCCATCTTGATCTTCAGCCACGCTTCGTAGAGCGCCCAGGCGGCGTCCATCTCGACGTGCGACTCGTGGATCGGCGGGAACGCGCCGATCGCGTCGACGGCGGCGATGAACGAGAAGGCGCGCCCGGCCAGGTAGTCCGACGAGCCGGAGCACCAGAAGCCGATGTCCTGCTTGGACAGGCCGGTCTTTTCGAAGACCTCGGCGAAGATCGGGACGAGCATCTCCACGCCGTTGGTGGTGCCCGCGGTCTCCCGGACGTTGGGGGCCTTCGCGAAGCCCGCGATCGCGACGTCTGGCATCAGGACCTCACAGGTGGTGGGCGAAGGTTTCGTAGGCCGCGTCCGGCTCGCCGATCGGCTCGAAGTGGTCGATGTTCTCCAGCGACGTCCACCACTCTTCGCGCGGTTTCCAGGCCGCGCGCACGCGCATGCCCATCTTGACGTCCTGGGCGTCGCAGCCGAGGACGAGGTGCAGGAAGGCGATGTCGGCGCCGTCGAGCAGGATGTACGCGGCGACGTAGGGCGGCTTGAGGCGCTGGCCGAGGAACGGGACGTTGACGATGCAGAACGTCGTCACGATGCCGGTGTCGGGCAGCTCGACCTCGTCGGTGGTCGGCACGCCGTCGGTCGGGCAAGCGCCGCGCGGCGGGATGTAGACTTTCTCGCACTTCGGGCAGCGCTGGCCGATCAGCTTGCCTTCGGCGAGCCCGCGCAGGTAGCGGCTCTCCTCGGGGGAGGCGGAGTGCTGGTACTTCAGGTGGACCGGCGTGATGATCACGCTGACCGGCGCGCCTTCTTCGCGCTCGGCGATCGGGGGAGCGGGCTCGGTCGGCGCGGTGTCTTCGGCGTCCAGAGGGAGGAAGTACGCGATGTCGCGGATGTGCCCGACGGCGTCCTCGGCCCAGCGGACGCGGACCCGCTGTCCACTGTGGATGTTTCCGGGCTCGCCCGCGTCGACGGCGTGGAGCATGGCGGTGTCGGCGCCGTCGAGCTTCACGAGCGCCCAGGCGAAGGGCCGGCTCAGCGGCTGGCCGTCGAGCGGCTCGGCGCACCAGGACCAGGAGACGACCGTGCCCTCTTCGGCCACCGGGACGAATTCGCTGAGCTGTTCGGCGGTCACGGGGTCGTACTCGACCGGCGGGACGTGCACGCGGCCGTCGCTGCCCCGGATGCCTTCGATGCGGCGTTCGCGCAGCGCGTTCACGAACCGGCCCAGGACGGGCCCGGTGGAGCGCGTGTAGTCGAAGCCGACGTTGAGGGGTGCCGCCAGCGGTGTCTCGGTCACGGTCATGAGTGAAACACGTTCTCGTTCTGGCGGCAAGATCCGGCGCTCGGCGGTCCCCCGCCCATGTAACACGTTCTATATTCGTGGTGACTGGTCGGGGCGGTCGCTGTTCCGCTCGCTGACCACCGATACCTCGAAGATGTGACGCGGACGGGCGTTGACGTAATCGCCGCGGGCGAAGGCCACGGCCGCCTCGCGGCTGTCGCCGATCCAGGCGCCGAGAAAAAGCTCCCCCAGGAACTGGGCCATCGGGATAGCTGCGTGTCGGACGTCGTTGTAGCCGACGGTGGCGCTCAGCTGCCCGCTCTTGCCGCGGCCGCGGATTACCCCGCCCAGCCAGCGGGCGGACACGCACAGTAGGTCACCGGAGGAGCAGATCAGCCAGTAGGCGGCAGACTCGGACCTTCCCAGCAGCGCGCGAAGCTGGGCGATGTCGATCCGCCAGCTCTCCCGGATGGGAGAGCCGGCGGGTGTCCCGAACGCGCGTGACTTCTTCAGCTGGATCAGCCCCGCAGTCTCGAGGCGGACGTCGGGAACGACGTCCACATCGAGGAGGAGGGCCACGTCACAGCCCCACTGCGGTTCCTCACTCCCCTTGTCGACGGCGCGGTGTTTGATGGAGAAGAGCCGATCCACCGTCGACGTCCCGGCTCCGGCAGCGCGAAGGCGCGCGTCCCGGAATACGGTCTCCAGCTGACCGAGGAGGAAGCCGGTGAGGGTCTCCTCGACCGCGACCGTGCCTTGGTCGGCGGCGAACCCCCTGAACGTGGCCACGGCCTGGGCGATCCTCGTGGCGAACTCCGCGTCGAGATCGGCTGAGCCCGGCCAGGTCGAGGCGAGCGAGCGGAGGGGGTGCGGGAACACGGGCATGCCGTCGAAGGCGACGGCTGCGATATCGGCGAGCCAACGCAAAAACTCTTCGCGAGGCGCGTCTATCCCGGAAACCAGGGCCAGCACACCGGCTGCCCCGTCCCGCGTGACGGCGGTTTCCCCCTTCCGGGCGAGCTCGCTCATGACGGCGCGGACCGTATGGTGGCGGGCGGCGGCCGTGGTGAGGAGGTCGATCACTCCTCGGCCGACATCGTTGCTCCGCTCCAGCAGCGTGGGCGCCCAGGCGGCCCAGGCCTGCGGCGAGGACTCGATGAGCTCGTTCAGCCGGGATCGCACGCCGGCCAGCTGGACAGCGTGGCCGTAACTGGCCCGGTAGTGGATCGCCTTCCGGATCTCGCTCCAGAGAACCGCGACTTCGCAGGTGAGGCTTCCTTCGACTTGCTTACGGGGGCGGCGCAGGGCTTTTGCCACCGAAGCCGCGTCGGCCGGTAGATCCCGGCTGGTCAGTTCCTCGCTGACGAGCCAGCCGATGACCGGAGCCACCTCGTCCAGCACCTTTGTGTGGAAGAACCGTGCGTCGTCCAGCAGCGTCAAGGCGCCGGCCGCGACGGAGCTCCAGGACGACGCCGGGTCGATGGTCGCGGCGCGAGCCCGGTTCCGGAAGTCGGCGATCGCGGTCGCGGACCTCGCCGCGATCCGGGCGCGGTGCGCGCTCAGGTGGGAAAGGTCGGACACCACGCTGCCCTCATCCGTCCAATATTCCCAGTAGAGTCGGAACACTGCGTCGAGATTCGGGTCGGTCACCAGGCGCAGGGCGATGCGGCGAGCGACGGCCGCGTGCCACGGAAACGAGTACGGCGGCGTTTCTCCGGCCGACTTGACGTACAGCTCGGCCAGACGTTCCCAGCGGGCCGACGAGGCATCCTGGTTCGCCCAGTGAGTCAGGTGCAGAAAGATACGGCGCTCCACGGCCGAGGCTCGGTAGAGGAAGTGAAGTTCCTTGTCGGCGAGCTCGGTGAGGTACTCCACCGCGCCGACCAGGATCGCATGGACGAAGCGCCCGGTCGGCTCGTGCGCGGAATGCGGCCGATCGAGCCCGGCCGAGCCGAGCCGGCGTTCGATGTCCGGTCGGAATTCCCGCAGGACCTGCGCCACCAGGCGCTCGGAGCCCGGTTCCGCGGCCAGCTTCGGGAGGACCCGGGAGACGATTCTGTCTTCGTATCCCGAAGCGCGCAGGAACGCGCAGAAGAGCTCGCCCGGCACGGACGGGAAAGGTGAGCCCCTTTCGAGCCAGTCGACGAGTTGTTGCGCTGTTTTCGGTGCTTCGCTCAAGTTCCCCCCTCGGGACCTGTGAACCGGCGTGATCGCCGCGTCACAGATTACCGGGGGCGAATCAGCGGCCCTTGAACTCGGGTTTGCGCTTCTCGCTGAACGCCCGTGGCCCTTCCTTGGCGTCTTCCGAAGCGAAGACCTCGATGCCGTACTGCGAGTCGAGCTTGAAGGCCTCCTCCTCGTGGAGTCCCTCGGTGTCGCGGATCGTCCGCAAGATGGCCCGCACTGCGACCGGCCCGTTCGCGTTCACCAGCGAAGCCAGCTCCAGGGCCTTCGCGAGCGCGGTTCCGTCCGGTACCACGTGGCCGATCAAGCCGATGGCGAGTGCTTCCGAAGCGGTCAGGTGGCGGCCGGTCAGGAGGATGTCCGCCGCGACCGTGTATGGGATCTGGCGCGGCAGCCGGACCGCCGAGCCGCCCATCGGGAACAGGCCCCACCGCGCCTCCGACACCCCGAAGCGGGCCGAAGCACCGGCCACCCGGATGTCCGTCCCCTGGAGGATCTCCGTGCCGCCCGCGATCGCCGGGCCCTCGACCGCCGCGATCAGCGGCTTCGTCAGGCGACGCCCCTTCAGGAGCCCGGGGATGCGCGAAGGGTCGAACTTGCCCGAGGCGAACGACTCCGACGGCGAGTTCCGGGACATCGACTTCAGGTCCGCGCCCGCGCAGAACGCGCCGCCCGCCCCGGTCAGGATGCAGCTGCGGATCGAGTCGTCGGAGTCCACGCGGTCCCACGCCTCGACCATGATCGCCATCATCTCGCCGGTGATCGCGTTGCGCGCCTCGGGCCGGTTCATCGTGACGACGAGGGTCTGGCCCTCCTGTGAGACCAGCGCGTGCGGTTCACCCACGGAAACCTCCTGAAGGAGCAGTGCCATTGCCCAGAACGATAACATGTTCTACTTTGAGGACGTGGCACTCAACATCGCGGATCTTCTGGAGCACGCCGTCGACGCCGTGCCGGAGCGCGTCGCGGTCGTGTGCGGCGACCGGCGGGTCACCTTCGCCGAACTGGAGGCGCGGGCCAACCGGCTCGCCCACCACCTCGCCGCGCACGGCGTGGGACGCGGGTCCCACATCGGGGTCTATTCCCGCAACTCGATCGAGGCCTTGGAGGCGATGATCGCCGCGTACAAGCTGCGCGCGATCGCCGTCAACGTCAACTACCGCTACGTGCACGGCGAGCTCGTCTACCTCTTCAACGACGCCGATCTCGCCGCCCTCGTGCACGAGCGGAGTTACGCCGACAAGGTGCGGGCCGTCCTGCCCGAGGCGCCGAAATTGAAACACGTTGTCGTCGTCGAGGACGGCAGCGACGGCGACTTCGAGAGCTACGGGGGCGTCGAATACGAAGCCGCCCTCGAGGCCCAGTCGCCCGAGCGTGACTTCGAAGAGCGCCGCAACGACGACCTCTACATCCTCTACACCGGCGGCACCACCGGCTACCCCAAGGGCGTGCTCTGGCGCCACGAGGACATCTGGCGCGCGCTCGGTGGCGGGATCAACTTCGTCACCGGCGAATACGTTCCCGACGAGTGGACGCTCGCCGAGCAGGGCAAGGCCGGGAGCCTGACCCGGCTGCCCGCCGCGCCGCTGATCCACGGCGCCGCGCAGTGGGCCGCGTTCGGCGCGCTGTTCACCGGCAGCCCGGTGGTGTTCGTGCCGCGCTTCGACGCCCACGAGATCTGGAAGGCCGTGCAGGAGCACAAGGTCCAGGTCCTCACGATCGTCGGCGACGCGATGGCGCGGCCGTTGATCGAGGCGTTCCGCGAAGGCGATTACGACGCTTCGTCGATCGTCGCGGTGTCGAGCCACGCGGCGCTGTTCTCGCAGTCGGTGAAGCAGGAGTTCGTCGAGCTCGTGCCGAACGCCGTGATCACCGACGCGATCGGCTCGTCGGAGAGCGGGTTCACCGGGATCGGCATGGTGGCCAAGGGCTCCGACCACAGTGCCGGGCCGCGGGTGAACTTCGGCAAGGACGCGATCCTGCTCGACGACGACGGGCACCTCGTGGAGCCGAAGGCGGGCGCGATCGGGCTCATCGGCCGCCGCGGGCACGTCCCGCTCGGCTACTACGGCGATCCCGAGAAGAGCAAGACGATCTTCGTCGACATCGAGGGCGTCCGGTACGTCGTCCCGGGCGACTACGCCCGGTACGAGGAGGACGGCACGGTCACGCTGCTCGGCCGCGGCTCCCAGTGCGTCAACACCGGCGGCGAGAAGGTCTACCCGGAGGAGGTCGAAGGGGCGCTCAAGTCGCACCCGGACGTCTTCGACGCGCTCGTCATCGGGATCCCGGACGAGCGGACCGGCCAGCGCGTCGCCGCCGTCGTCCAGCTGCGCGAGGGCGCCGAAGCCGACCTCGACGGGATCGAGCAGCACGTCCGCGGCGAGATCGCCGGCTACAAGGTGCCGCGCACCGTCTGGCTGGCCGACGAGATCGGCCGCTCGCCCAGCGGCAAGCCGGACTACCCGTGGGCCCAGCGCTACGCCGCCGGCCACGAACCGGCCACGGCCCAGCCCGTCTAGGAGGACACCACCAGTGCGGACATCCCTGTGCGACCGGCTCGGCATCGACCTGCCGATCATCGGGTTCACGCCCTCGGAGCACGTCGCCGCGGCGCTCAGCCGCGCCGGCGGGCTCGGCGTGCTCGGCTGCGTCCGGTTCAACGACGCCGCCGAGCTCGACCGGGTGCTCACCTGGATGGACGAGAACACCGGCGGCAAGCCCTACGGCGTCGACATCGTGATGCCGGCGAAGATCCCGGCCGAGGGCACCCAGGTCGACCTCTCGAAGCACATCCCGGACGGGCACCGCGCGTTCGTCGACAAAGTGCTGCGGGACCTTTCGGTGCCGCCACTGCCGGACGACACCGACGAGCGCGCGGGCGTCCTCGGCTGGCTGCACTCGGTGGCCCGCTCGCACGTCGAGGTCGCGCTCAACCACCCGATCAAGCTGATCGCCAACGCCCTCGGCTCGCCGCCGGCCGACGTCATCGGCCAGTGCCACGACCGAGGCGTGCCGGTGGCGGCGCTCGCCGGGAAGGCCGAGCACGCCGTCCGGCACGTCGCGAACGGCGTCGACTTCGTCGTCGCGCAGGGCTACGAGGCCGGCGGGCACACCGGCGAGATCGCGTCCATGGTGCTGGTGCCGGAGATCGTCGACGCGGTCGACGTGCCGGTGCTCGCCGCGGGTGGGATCGGGTCCGGGCGGCAGATGGCCGCGGCGCTCGCGCTCGGCGCGTCCGGTGTCTGGATGGGCTCGATGTGGCTCGCGACCGAGGAGTACCTGCAGACCATGGGCGAGTCCGTGGCGATGCAGCAGGCGCTGGTCGGCGCGACGTCGTCGGACACCGTCCGGACGCGGATCTACACCGGCAAGCCCGCGCGGCTGCTGAAGACCCGCTGGACCGAGGCGTGGGCCGCGGCGGACGCGCCCGAGCCGTTGCCGATGCCGTTGCAGAACCTGCTGGTTTCCCACGCCCACAACCGGATCCACGCGGCGAACGACCCGAGCGTGGTGTCGATGCCGGTCGGGCAGATCGTCGGCCGGATGAACGCCGTCCGCCCGGTCGCCGACGTCGTCGCGGACCTGGTGGCCGGCTACGAAGAGGCACTGTCGCGTTTGGACAAGACGCGCTGAAGGGGGCCCGCCGCGGCGAGCCCCCTTCAGAGTCCGGGTGTTACAGCGAAGAGGCGGCCGCGGCGATCTTCGACGCGAACGTGCTCACCTCCGTGTAGACGCCGGGGGCGTGCGGCCGGGCGCAGCCGTCACCCCAGGAGACGATGCCGACCTGGATCCAGGCGTTGGCGTTGTCCCGGCGGAACATCGGGCCACCGGAGTCGCCCTGGCAGGTGTCGACCCCGCCCGCGGTCAGGTTGCCGGCGCAGATCTCGGCGCTCGGGATGAGGTCGGGGTAGCTGCCGCCCTGGGCGGCGCAGGTGGAGTCGGAGACGAACGGGACGGTCGCCTTCAGCAGGTACCTCTGCTGCGAGCCACCCTCGGTCGCCGCGCCCCAGCCGGCCACGGTGAACGTGCCGGTGTTGTAGGTCGAGGTCGTCGCTATCGGCAGCGTCGACAGGCCGGTGACCGGGCTCGCGAGCTTGATCAGCGCCCAGTCGCCGCCGGTCGAGGTGCCGTAGGTCGGGGACTGGTAGACGTAGGTCGACTTGATCTTCTTGGCGCTCGTGCTCTGCAGGTCGACGACGCCGACGGTCGCCGTGATCGACGTGTTCGACCCGGTCCGGCTGACGCAGTGGGCGGCGGTCAGGACGATCTGGCTGGTGTAGAGCGAGCCGCCGCAGCCCATCGACAGCCGGACCATGAACGGGAACTCGCCCTGGGCGGCCCGGGTCCCGCCGACGACGTCGGTGGAGGGCGGCTGGGCCGCGATCGCGGGGGTGGCGAACGACGCGGCCGCGGCGACCGCGGCCACCGCGGTGGTGACGTTTCTGAGCAGGGTGAACCAGCGCTTGGGAGCCAAGGGGATCAGTCCTTCCAGTGTCCACAGTGGAAGCCATTGCCGTCTGCGGCCCCCTGACTACACCAGGTGCTCACATACCCGGACAACCGACTTTCTTCGGATGTTTCGGGCGGTTGGGTGATTTCTCACCGCCGGATCCGGCGAACGTCGTAGGCCGAAGCGCCCAGTGACCGTGCCGCGCGGCCGTCCGGGCCGCCGGCCTCGGGATTCGAAGCATCCGGGTGATCGTCGGTGTTGCGCGCCACAGCGAACCACCGCGCGCCGGGAAACCAATAGGGTCGATTCCGTGCCTGCCCCTCCGCGCCATTACCGCCTGTCCGCCGACGGTCCCGTGCTCGACGGGATTCCCGAGCACGGCCGTGTCCCGCGCTACTACGCGGTCAAGGTCGAGCTGCTGGCGGTGATCGCGGAACTCGGCGAAGGATCGGTGCTGCCCACGGAACGGGAACTGTGCGAGCGGTTCGAGGTGTCGAGGGCGACCGTGCGGCAGGCGGTCGGCGAGCTGGTGCTCGAGGGCAGGCTCAGCCGGCGGCAGGGGAGCGGCACGTTCGTCGCGGGCCCGAAGCTGGTGCAGCCGCTGGCCCTGGTGAGCTACACCGAGGGGCTGCGGCGTCAGGGCATCCGGCCGGGCCGCACGGTGATCACCCTCGAGCGGCGCCTGGCCGGCAGCGCGCTGGCGGCCGACCTGCAGGTCACGTCGGACGCCGAAGTGATCCACATCGAGCGGGTGCTGCTGGCCGACGAGGAGCGCGTCGGCCTGGAGTCGACATATCTCCTGGCCGAGCGGTTCCCGACGTTGCTCGAGGTGTTCGACCCCGAGCAGTCGTTGTACGCGTGCTTGAGCGAGAAGCTGGGCGTGGTCTTCGACGGCGCCGAGGAACGCGTCGAGACGGTGCTGGCGACTCCGCGCGAGGCCCTGCTGATCGGGACGAACCCGGCGCTGCCGATGCTGCTGATGCACCGGATTTCGTGGGGTCCGGACGGGGCGCCGTTCGAGCGGGTGCGGTCGTTGTACCGCGGTGACCGGCTCAGTTTCGTGACCCGTCTCGGGCGCGCCTGAGGCGACGCTGCTCGGGCTGGTCCGGGGGCGCGCGGCGGACCGCTGATGCAACCGTTCCGGCGTCCGGTCCGTCTGGCAGGTATGCGCACAGTGCTGGGTACGGGTCTGCTGCTCCTCACGCTGACGGCCTGCGGGGCGGCGAACACGGCCGCGCCCGCCGGCAGCACCGGTCCGGAGACGCCGACGACGTCGGCTTCGTCCTCGGTGCCCGGTTCGCCGCCGGTCGCCCCGCCGCCGTCGCAGACGGTCGGCCGCCCGACGCAGGGCATCGCCCCGGGCGACGACGTGATCGCGGAGTCCCAGGTCGACGCGCGCGGGCTGCCCGAGGGCTACCCCCGCAGCCTCACGCGGAGCACCGACGGCAAGACGCTGATCCTCCAGGCGGAGGAGGGCGGGTGCCGCCGCGTCTCGGCCCACGTCGGCGACCAGACGCCGGAGCGGGTCGTCGTGCTCGTCGCCGTCACCGCGGCGAAGAAGGGCCAGATGTGCCCGGACTACATCAAGGAGGTCAGCGTCCCGCTGGCGTTGGCCGAACCGCTCGGGACGCGCACCGTGGTGCTCACGCAGGGCTGACGCACCGCATCGACGCTGGGAGGGCCGCCCCGGGACGCCCGGGAGGCCCTCCCAGACCATGTGAAAGCTCCCCATGGGTCGATCTTCGGTGCAACCCCTCGCCGTGCCCGTTCCGTCTTCGGGACATGAGGTACTTAGCGAAGGTGGCCGGGACCGGCGCGATCCTGCTGATGGCGACGGCTTGCGCCGGCCAGAACGTGCCCATCAGCCAGCCCGCCGCCGGGGGGACCTCCGCGGCTCCCACCGGCAGCGTGTCGACGTCGCCGACCGAGTCGGTGCTGCCGGCGCCGCCGTCGGCGAACCCGCCGGGCAAACCCCGGCTGACCGTGCCCGAGGGCAGCACCCCGGTGCCGCCGGACAAGGTCGACGCCGCCGCGCTGCCCAAGGACTACCCGCACGAGGTGTGGACGTCCAACGGCGGCACCATCCTCAACATCCGCGCCCAGGAAGGCGGCTGTGGTCACGCGCTCGGCGAGGCGGCCGAGCAGGCGGGCGACCACGTCGTCGTCAACCTGAGCGAGACCAAGGCCCAGACCGGTCAGATGTGCACGATGGACATCCGGTACCCGGTGATCTCGGTCGCGCTGGCCGCGCCGCTGGACCAGCGCACGGTGGTGCTGAAGACCACGCCCGCGAAATGATCTAGGTTCGGGTGATGGGAAGCCGCCAGGTCTCACGCACCGCGATCGTCGCCACGACCCCGGAGAAGATCTTCGGGCTCCTGGCCGATCCGGCCCAGCACCCGCTCATCGACGGATCCGGCACGGTCCGGGCCGCCCAGTCCGGCGGCCCGGACCGGCTCACGCTCGGTGCCGAGTTCGGCATGGACATGAAGATCGGCGCGTCGTACAAGATCCTCAACACCGTGGTCGAGTTCGAAGAGGGCAGGCTGATCGCCTGGCGGCACTTCAACGGGCACCGCTGGCGCTGGCGCCTCGAACCCCTCGACGGCGGCCGCACCGAGGTCACCGAGACGTTCGACTGGTCGACGGCCAAGTTCCCGCTGGCCATCAGCCTCAGCCCGTTCCCGCGCAAGAACGCCGACGGCATCGAGAAGACCCTGGCCCGGCTCGGGGAGCTGTTCCCGGCCTGACGGTGACCCACCCGGATTAGTTGTACAGTGCTTAATATTGTCCGTGCAACTAGTTTGGGAGAGCGGTGCCGCAGCCGGTGCGGCGGCGGCTGGTCCTGGCCATCTGCTGCCTGAGCCTGTTCATCGTCGGGCTCGACAACACGATCGTGAACCTCGCGCTGCCGTCGATCCGCCACGAGTTCGGCGCGTCGGTCTCGAGTCTGCAGTGGACGATCGACGCGTACACGCTCGTGCTGGCGAGCCTGCTCATGCTGTCCGGCTCGACGGCGGACCGGATCGGCAGGCGCCGGACGTTCCAGACCGGGCTCGCGCTGTTCAGCCTCGGCTCGCTGCTGTGCGGGCTCGCGCCGGACATCGGGCCGCTGGTCGCTTTCCGCGCGCTGCAGGCGATCGGCGGGTCGATGCTCAACCCGGTCGCGCTGTCCATCGTCGCCAACGTCTTCACCGACCCCCGTGACCGCGCCCGCGCGATCGGCGTCTGGGCGGGGGTGAACGGGCTGAGCCTGGCGGTGGGGCCGGTGCTCGGCGGCGTCCTCGTCGCCTGGGCGGGCTGGCGCTCGATCTTCTGGATCAACGTCCCGGTCGGCGTGGCCGCGATCGTGCTGACGGCGCTGTTCGTCCCGGAGTCCCGCGCTCCGCGCCCGCGCCGCCTCGACCCGGTGGGGCAGCTGCTGGTGATCGTCCTGCTGGCGTCGCTGACGTACGGGATCATCGAAGGCCGCGGCTCGGGCGCGGCGGTGATGGTGGGGTGCTTCCTGATCGCCGCGGCGGCGCTGGCGGTGCTGGTGCCGTACGAGCGCCGGCGCCGCGACCCGTTGCTGGAGCTGAGGTTCTTCCGCAGCGTGCCGTTCTCGGGTGCGACGCTCACCGCGGTCGCCGGCTTCGCGGCCCTGTCGGGCTTCCTGTTCCTCACCACCCTCTACCTCCAGGAGACGCGCGGCTTTTCGGTGCTGCACGCGGGTTTGCTGACCCTGCCGATGGCCGTGCTGACGGCCGTCGGCGCGCCGCTGTCGGGCCGGATGACCGGGACCCGCGGCCCGCGGCTGCCGTTGCTGGTGGCCGGCGCGGGGATCGCCGTGTCCGGTGTCGTGCTGGCCGGGATCGGCCCGCGGACGCCGATTTCGCTGCTGGGGGTGGGTTATGTGTGCTTCGGCATCGGCTACGGCCTGCTCAACGCGCCGATCACGAACGCGGCGGTGTCCGGGATGCCGCGCGAGCAGGCGGGCCTGGCGGCGGCGGTGGCGTCCACGAGCCGCCAGGTGGGGACGTCGCTGGGGGTGGCGGTGGTCGGCGCGGTCGTGGCGGGGAGCGCCGGGACGCCGCCGGGGACCGGTCGCGCGGTGTGGACGATCGTCGCGGGCTGCGGGGTGCTGGTGTTCGCGCTGGGGCTGGTGACGACGGGTCGCTGGGCCATGGCGACCGCGGCTCGTGTGAGTGGTCCGGACCACGACGGTGCCCCGGCGGCCTGACCGCCGCGCGATCCGCTGCTGAGCGTCGCTTGTCCGACCGGTGGTCCGGACCACTCCGGCCGGTCGGTGTCGAAGTCGTCGAAAAGTCTTTTGAAATCCCGTTGAACCGCCGCTGTTACCGAGCCGTATCCATCAGTGAGGTGGTGATCAGAGAGGAGGGGCTATGCCCCGCTTGAGTAGTGGTCGGCACCGCAAGCAGGCGACCGTCGGCCTGGCCGCGCTGCTGGGGGTCGCCGGTGTCACCGCGACCGCCATCGCGCTGAGCAGCCCCGCGGGCAACGCCGCCGAGGCGCCCAAGGAGAACTGTGGGGGACTCGACACCGCGCTGCAGAACAACCTGAACTTCATCGCGGGCCAGCAGGCGGCCCCGGACGCGCAGTCGGCCGCGCGGATCGCCAACCGGCAGGCGGTGGTCGACCTGATCCAGCAGCGGCGGCAGGTCGCGGGCTGCACGGCGAACGTGGCCGCGAACAACGGCCAGGCCGCGCAGGCCCCGGCCCAGCAGGCACCGGCCGCACAGGCCCCGGCACAGCAGGCGCCCGCTCAGCAGAACCAGAACCAGGCCGGGGCGAACACCGGCAACCAGGGCGCGACCGGCGATGTCGTGTGCGCGGGCTCCACCGTGACGCTCTCGGGCGAGGGCGGCGCGCCGGCGGCGTCGAGCAACCAGTTCCCGGCCGGGACGAAGCTGAAGGTGACCAACCTGGACAACTCGAAGTCCACGACGGTCGAGGTGACCTCGGTGTCGGGCAGCTGCACGCTGCTCAACAACGCGGCCTTCGAACAGGTTCGGGAACCCGGAAAGTTCCTCATCCGGCGCGCACGGATCGAGCGCGTCGGCTGAGGGAGCAGGGAAGAAAGGGGGCACCGGCGGCGGGCCGGTGTCCCCTTCCCTTGCGTGCTAACGGAAGCTGATCTGCAGCACCGGGTCGCCGGTGCTCGCGAAGAAGTCGTTGCCCTTGTCGTCGATGACGATGAACGCCGGGAAGTCCTCGACCTCGATCTTCCAGACGGCTTCCATGCCGAGCTCGGCGTACTCGAGGACATCGACCTTCTTGATGCAGTCCTGCGCGAGCCGCGCGGCCGGGCCGCCGATCGAGCCGAGGTAGAACCCGCCGTGCGACCGGCACGCGTCGGTGACCTGCTTCGAGCGGTTTCCCTTGGCCAGCATGACGAGTGAGCCGCCGGCGGCCTGGAACTGCTCGACGTAGGAGTCCATCCGCCCGGCCGTCGTCGGCCCGAACGAGCCGGACGCGTAGCCCTCCGGCGTCTTGGCCGGGCCGGCGTAGTAGACCGGGTGGTTCTTCAGGTAGTCCGGCATCTCCTCGCCGGCGTCGAGACGCTCGGCGATCTTCGCGTGCGCGATGTCGCGCGCGACGACGAGCGGCCCGGTGAGGGAAAGCCGCGTCTTGACCGGCAGCTGCGAGAGCTGGGCCCGGATCTCGGCCATCGGCCGGTTGAGGTCGACGCTCACGACGTCGTCGGAGAGGTCCTCCTCGGTGACGTCGGGGAGGAAGCGGGCCGGGTCGCGCTCGAGCTGCTCGATGAAGACGCCGTCCGCGGTGATCTTCGCCTTGGCCTGGCGGTCGGCGGAGCAGCTCACGGCGACGCCGACCGGGCAGCTCGCGCCGTGGCGGGGGAGCCGGATGACGCGGACGTCGTGGCAGAAGTACTTGCCGCCGAACTGCGCGCCGATGCCGAACTGCCGGGTCATCTCGAGGACCTGCTGCTCGAGGTCCCGGTCGCGGAAGGCGTGGCCCAGCTCGGAACCCTCGGCCGGCAGGTTGTCGAGGTAACGCGCCGAAGCGAGTTTTGCGACCTTCAAGTTGAATTCGGCCGACATCCCGCCGACGACGATGGCGAGGTGGTAGGGCGGGCAGGCCGCGGTGCCGAGGCTCCGCAGCTTCTCGTCGAGGAAGCGCGCGAGCCGCTTCGGGTTCAGGACGGCTTTCGTCTCCTGGTAGAGGAACGTCTTGTTGGCGCTGCCGCCGCCCTTGGCCATGAAGAGGAACTCGTAGGCCGGGTCGTCCTGACCGTCCTTGTGGTACAGCTCGATCTGCGCCGGGAGGTTGGTCCCGGTGTTGCGCTCGTCCCAGAAGTTCACCGGCGCCATCTGCGAGTACCGCAGGTTCAGCTGCTGGTAGGCGTCGAAGATGCCCCGCGAGAGCGCGCGCTCGTCGTCGCCGCCGGTGAGGACGCCCTCGCCGCGCTTGCCGATGACGATGGCGGTGCCGGTGTCCTGGCACATGGGGAGGACGCCACCGGCCGAGATGGCGGCGTTGCGCAGCAGGTCCATGGCGACGAAGCGGTCGTTGCCGCTGGCTTCGGGGTCGTCGACGATGGCGCGCAGCTGCTGCAGGTGTGATGTGCGCAACAGGTGCTGGATGTCGGTGATGGCGGTGCGCGCGAGGGTGGTCAGCGCGGCGGGGTCGACCTTGAGGAACTTCCGCCCGGCGGCTTCGACGGTCTCGACGCCCTCGTCGGTGACCAGCCGGTACTCGGTGGTGGTGTCCTTGCCGAGGGGGAGGACTTCGGTGTGCTGAAACGTGGTGGTGGACGGCACTGCCAGGCTCCTTTGCCAGCTCCGGGATCGGTCCACCCTACGCAGCGGGAAGGTCGACGCCGAAGAGGCATGCGGTCACTGTGGGCCACCCCACCCCACCCCACGCCCACCCCGGGCGCGTGAGCCGGGTCCCGCCGGACGAATGGTCGGGAGGCCGGGTCCACCCCGACGGACCCGACCTCCCGGGGAGAGCTTCCGGACGCGTGCACGCCCGGTCGCGAGGTCTGTACCGGTACTTCGAGGCTGGCGTGACCCAAGTCATAAGTCAACGCCGCCGAATGGGTACCGCCACCGGTTGCTACCCAGGTCGGTGCAGCGTCAAACCGGTTCTTGGTGACATATTTTCGGTCGCCACAACGCCCCTGGTCGTCGCTGTGCGCACAAAAACGGGGCGGGTGCGCTGACCCGGTGTTACGTCGACCAGGGCTGGGACCCGGTGACCGGCGAGGTCCGCGGGCGCGTCGGGCCGGTGAAGTACCCGAGCCTCGGCGA
>NZ_JBEXVF010000042.1:0-79248 GCF_040629235.1 Amycolatopsis sp. NPDC005961
GGCAGCACGCTCGGCATGGGCCGCACGCCGATCCGCGAAGCGCTGAAACGCCTCGAGTCCGAGTCCTGGCTGATCAGGTCCGCCGCCCAGCCGTTCATCGAGCCGTACCCGGTCGCGTAGACGACGAGGTCGGCCTCCAGCTCGGTGCCGTCGTCGAGCTTCACGGAGTTCTCCGTCAGCTCGACGACCTGGCCGTGGGCGAGCTTGACGTCGCCGTTCGCCACCAGGTCCGCCGCGCCGACGTCGATGTAGTAGCCCGAGCCGCGGCGCAGGTACTTCATGAAGAGGCCGGAGTCGTCGTCACCCCAGTCGTGCCGGAAACCCGCGCCTTCGAGCCGGTCGTAGAACTCCTGGTCGCGCTCCTTGATCGCCGCGTACACCGGCTGCTGGAAGGTGTGCATGATCCGGTAGGGGAGCGACGCGAACGTCAGGTCCGCCTTCTGCGTCGTCATCCCGGCGGCCAGCGCGCGTTCCGAGTAGAGGTCGCCGAGCCCGAGGTCCATCAGGGAGTCCGACCTGACGATGTGCGTCGAGCTGCGCTGGATCATCGTGACGTCGGCGCCGGCTTCCCACAGCGCGCCGCAGATGTCGAACGCCGAGTTGTTGGAGCCGATGATCACGGCTTTCTTGCCGCGGTAGGCGTCCGGGCCGGGGTGCTGCGAGCTGTGGTGCTGCTCGCCGCGGAAGAGATCCTGTCCCGGCAACGAAGGAACATTCGGCTTGCCCGACATGCCGGTCGCCAATACCAGCTGCTTCGGCTTGAGGACGACTTCTTCGCCGTCGCGGTCCAGGACGACCGTCCATTCCTTCGCTTCTTCGTCGTAGGAGGCGCTCTTGCAGGTCGTCGACGACCAGTAGTTCACCTCCATGACCTTCGTGTACATCTCGAGCCAGTCGGCGATCTTGTCCTTCGGCGCGAACACCGGCCAGGTGCGCGGGAAGTCGAGGTAGGGCAGGTGGTCGTACCAGACGGGGTCGTGCAGGCACAGTGACTTGTACCGGCCGCGCCACTGGTCGCCGGGCCGCGCGTACCGGTCGACGACGACGTGGTCCACGCCGAGCTGGCGCAGCCGGGCCCCGAGCGCGATCCCGCCCTGCCCGCCGCCGATCACGACGACGTACGGCTGGCGCGTCGTGCCCAGTTCGTCCGCTTCCGCCTGCCGTGCTTCGGACCACGTGACGCGTTCGCGGTTGACGCCGTGCTCCGCGCCCTTCGGCCGGGTCGTGCCGAGCGGCTCCTCGTGGCCCTTCAGCTCGTAGAGCGTCGTGAGGAACGTGAACGCGCCTTCGTCGTTGAGCCGCAGGTGTCCGCGGCCGCGGCCGGCCGCCGTCTCGAACCCGATCCACGCCTCGACGATCCCGTTCGCTTCGGTCGGCTCCTCGCTGGCGTGGAAGCCGTGGGCGTCGGCGGTGTCCATGGTGCCCAGGAGGAGATCCTTGACGCCGTCACGGTTTTCGACGGTCTTGAGGTTCCAGGTGAAGGCGATGAGGTCGCGCCAGAACGACGTCGTGGCGAACAGGGCCGCGGCCCGGTCGGCGTCCCGGGCCGCGAGCGCGGCCTCGAAGCCGGCGAGCCAGTCTTCGACGCGCTGCCGGGCACCGACGGCCGCGGCCGGTTCGAGGGTCTGGGTCATGAGCGGACCTCCCGTCGGGCACCGTCTTCGTCGGCGGCGCGTTCAGAGCAGCCAACCCCGGCGGGCCGGGTCCGCGAAAGGGTTGCCCTAGGGTTGCATCAGCACGACTTCGACGCCGGGCGCGATCCGGTACGGCCGGGCGAGCAGCAGGCTGCCGACCAGCTTGCGCAGCCGCGACAGCTCCGCGCGGACGGTCACCAGGTGCGTGCGGTCGCCGTAGAGCGTCTCCGACAGCTGCGCCGCCGACACCCCGGCCGGGCCGGCGGTCGCGATCAGCCGCAGCAGGTCCGCCTGCCGCCGGCCCAGCGGGTGCGTCCACCGGGCCGAGCCTTCGACGATGGCGCGCGGCGGGTCGAGTTCGAGGGTGAGCCGCAGGATTTCGCGGCGGCTCGGCCGCAGCAGCCACCCGCCGGGCACCGGCTCGGGCTCGCACGCGCCGACCCCGCGGACCGCGACGGGGACACCGTGCCGGGGTGCGGCGACGCGGTCGATGCCGGAGACGCCGCGCTGGGCGGCGACCCAGCCGTGGTCGTCGACGACGAGGCCGGTGGTGCTCAACAGGGGGCCGGACAGTCGGCGCAGCGCCTCGAGCCGGACCTCGTGCCGCTGACGCAGGACGGCCTCGGCCAGCCGCACCGACGTCCCGACCAGGGCGACGGTCATCGGGTGGACGGTCTCGGCCGGGCCGCTGACGTCGACGATCCCGAGCAGCTCGCCGGTCCGCGGGTCGTGCACCGGGTAGGCGGTGCAGGCCCACGAGTGGTGGGAGCGCACGAAGTGCTCGGCGGCGAACATCTGCACCGGGGCGGCCTCGGCCAGCGCCGTCCCGATCGCGTTGCTGCCGATGGCGGGCTCCGACCAGGTGGCGCCTTCGGTGAAGCCGAGCGAGTCGGCGCGGTGGCGCACCCCGCGCGCGCCTTCGCGCCAGAGGACGACGCCGTCGGCGTCGGTGACGACCATCAGGTGGTGCGCGTCTTCGGCGACCGACGTCAGCGCGCCCCGGAGTTCGGGGAGGACTTCGCGGAGCCGGGAGCCGGTCCGCCGCCGTTCGACCTCGGCGGCGCCGACCGGATCGGGCGCGGGCGGCCGATCGGGATCGACACCCTGCGCGGCGACCCGGCGCCACGAGCGTTCGACCAGCCGTCGCGGAGCGGTCCGAGGCGCCCGCCCGGCCAGGACGGCGTCATGGATACCGGCGAGCAGCCGGGCGTGCCCGGCGACATCGGTGCCGGGCCGGACCGCGCAGACTTCGTCGTCCACCGCCACCTCCTGGGCCGGCTTTACGGTAACCCGGGGGAGTGGGGGCAGGGCAACCTTCACGCAACCTCCGGAGGACCCGAGTACCCGGGCGGACGACTCGCGTGCCTGGATGGACGACACGCGTACCCAGGCGGACGACACGTGTGCCTGGATGGACGACACGTGCTTGGGCGGACGACACGTGTGTCTGGGCGGACGACACGTGTGCCTGGATGGACGACACGGCGGGCGATCCCGCCTGCGGGTCAGCCGGTGAGGCGGGCCGCGGAGCCCGGGAGTTCGCGGTTCGCCTCGTCCAGGCCCGTGGCCACCTTCCGGCACGAGCCGCAGCCCGCGATGTGGTCCGCCACCACGCTCGCGCGGCGCGGGGACAACGCTCCCCGGACCCACGCGCCCATGCGACGGCGTGGTTCGCGGCAGACCGGCTCCTCCGCATCGGGCACCTGGACCTGCAGGTACGCCTGGCGCAGCCCCTCCCGCGCCCGCATCGCCAGCGCCGACACGCTGTTCGGCGTCAGGCCCAGCAGCGGCGCGGCCTCCGTCGGCGTGTCGCCCTCGGCCTCGGTCCGCCAGAGCACCGTCCGCCACCGGCCCGGCAGCGTGCAGTACGCCGACCACACGAGCTTCTCGTTCGACCGGTGCAGGGCCAGCTCGTCGGCACCGCTCGACGGCGTCTCGGGGACCGTTTCGCACAGGTCGACCCGGCTGCGCTGCCGGCTCCACCGCGACACCAGGTTCCGCAGCGTCACGACGAGGTAGGGCCGCAGGTCGCCGGCCGGGCCGCCACCGGCGTGGACGACGGCGAGCACCCGCACGAACGTCTCGGCCACCAGGTCGTCGCGCTCCGCGGGCTGCTTCGCCCACGCCGCCGCGGTCCGGCGCAGCGGTTCGGCGTGCCGGCGGAACAGCGCGCCGCCGGCGTCGAGGTCACCGGCGCGGAGGGCGGCGAGCAGCACCGCGTCCGGCGGCTCCTCGTCGGCGTTGCTCATCGACACTCTCCGTGGCCGGGTGGCACCCAAAGTTAGCGGTACGGCAGTGTATGCCACACGGCCCGCCGCGACACTCCACCACTAGAATCCCGCCGATGACATCGACGGACACACCGCGACCGCCCGACGGCCGGGCCGCGCGGTGGGCCGGCCAGCGCGACCGCCGTCGCCGCGAGTTCGTCGAAGCGGGCCTGCGCGCGATCGCGCGGCACGGACCCGAGGTGTCCACCGAGCAGATCGCCGACGAAGCCGGCGTCGCCCGCACGCGGCTGTACCGCCACTTCGACGGCGCCGCCGACCTGCAGCACGCGATCGCCGTCCGGGTCGCGGAGCTGGTCACCGCGGAGTTCGCGCCGCTGCGGAACCCGAGCGGCACGCCGATGGAGCTGATCCGCGCGGCGATCGGCGCGCACACCCGCTGGCTGGCCGAGCACGGAGCCCTCTACCGCTACCTGACCAAGCACGCGCTGTCGGGCACCCGCGACGTCTTCGCCGACGGCAAGTCCGCGATCGCGCGGCAGCTGACCGTGGTGTTCGAGCACTACCTCGGACTGTTCGGAGTGGACACCCGCGTCTGTGAAGCGGTCGCCTACGGGCTGGTCGGCCTGGTGGAGTCGAGCACCTCGCGCTGGCTGGAGAACCCGCGCGGCGTCGACCGCGCCGAGCTGGCCGCGCTGCTGGCGCACTGGGTCTGGCGGATCGTCGACGACACCCTGCGCGCCGGCGGCCTCGAGCTCGACCCGCACACCGAGCTGGCGGCGGCGCACCTCGGCTGATCCGTCCACTGTGGACTTCTGGTGCGCGTTCGCGGCCCGCGCCCTACGATCGCGGCAGGCACGGGAGCGGGGGAGCGGATGGGCGTCGGCACCTGGGTGGTCACCATCGGCGTCGTGCTGGCGCTGCTCGCGGTCGACCTCGTCGTCGCCGCGCTCCGGCCGCACCGGGTCGGGTTCGGCGAGGCCGTCGCCTGGTCGGTGGGCTACATCCTGGTCGCGGTCGCCTTCGGCGTCTGGCTGACGCTGGCCCACGGCGGTGAGCTCGGCACCGAGTACTTCGCCGGCTACATCGTCGAGAAGAGCCTGTCGGTCGACAACCTGTTCGTGTTCGTGATCATCATGACGACGTTCGCCGTTCCCGAGGAGCACCAGCACAAGGTGCTCACGTTCGGGATCATCCTCGCGCTCGTGATGCGGGCGATCTTCATCCTGGTGGGCGCGACGCTCCTCTCGCTGTTCTCGTTCATGTTCCTGCTCTTCGGGCTGCTGCTGATCTACACCGGCGTGCAGCTGTTCCGGCACCGCGACGCCGACCCCGACATCGAGCACAACGTCGTGGTCCGGACGGCCCGCCGCCTGCTGCCGGTGTCCGACGCCTACGACGGCGGCCGGCTGCTCACCCGGGTCTCCGGCCGCCGGATGGTGACGCCGCTGGTGGTCGTCCTGGTCGCGATCGGCGGCGTCGACCTGCTGTTCGCCCTGGACTCGATCCCGGCGGTCTTCGGCGTCACCGACGAGCCGTACGTCGTGTTCGCCGCGAACGCGTTCGCGCTGCTCGGCCTGCGGGCCCTGTACTTCCTGGTGAAGGGCCTGCTCGACCGGCTGGTGTACCTCTCCGCCGGGCTCGCGGTCATCCTCGCGTTCATCGGGGTGAAGCTGATCCTGCACTGGGCGCACGTCGACATCGACGCGCGCGTCCCGGAGATCGCCACGCCGGTGAGCCTCGCGGTGATCATCGGCGTCCTGGCCGTCGTGACGGTCGCCAGCCTGGTCAAGACCCGGCGCGACCCGGCCGCGAAGGCGCACCCGGGATCGTTGCGGGGATCGTCAGACCGCGAAGACCTGTGAGTCGTCGGCGAAGGCCTTGAACTCCAGCGCGTTGCCGGCGGGGTCGAGCAGGAACATCGTCCACTGCTCGCCGGGCTGACCCTCGAAGCGGACGTACGGCTCGATCACGAACTCGGTCCCGGCCGCCCGCAACCGCTCGGCGAGCGCCTTGAACTCGTCGACCTCGAGGATCAGGCCGAAGTGCGGGACCGGCACGTCGTGGCCGTCGACGGGGTTGTGGACGCGCTGGGGCCGTCCGGGCGCCAGGTGCGTCACGAACTGGTGGCCGTGGAGGTTCCAGTCGACCCAGGTGTCGGCGCTGCGGCCCTGGGCGAGGCCGAGGACTTCGCCGTAGAAGCGACGGGCGGCGGCCAGGTCGTCGACCGGCATGGCGAGGTGGAAGCGGGGGATCGTCATGTCTGAATGTTAACATTAGGACATGAGTGCTCAAGTGGCTCCGGCACGCCGGCGCGGGCTCGCCGACGAGGTGGCCGACCGCATCCGCGACGCAATCTTCGACGGGACGTACGCGCCGGGAAGCCAGCTGCGCGAGGTGGAGCTGGCGGAAGCGCTGGGCGTCAGCCGCGGGCCGGTGCGGGAGGCGCTGCTCAGGCTGGAGCGCGAGGGGCTCGTGCGCGGCGAATGGCACCGGGGCACCACGGTGACGTCACTGTCCGAAGTGGACGTCGCCGAGCTGGACAGCCTGAGGGCCGCGCTGGAGCAGCTCGCCGTCGGGCTGGTGATCGACCGCGCACCGCACCTGGACGCGGTCGACGCCGCCGTGGCGCGCATGGAACGGGCGGCGGACGCGCACGAGATGGTCCGCTGCGACCTCGCGTTCCACGACGCGATCTACGCGGCCGCGGGACACCGGCGCCTGGGCGAGGCGTGGGAGGCGATCCGTTCGCAGGTCCACCTGTTCCTGCTGACCCGGATCGGCGTCGACACGGACGGCTATCTGGCGGGCATCCCGGCCGAACACCGGCAGCTCGCCGACGCCCTGCGGGCCGGCGACCGGGAAGCGGCGCTGGAACGCTTCGCGACCCACCGGCAGCACGCGTTCGACATCCTCACCAGGCGGAATCCGGGGTGACGGATGGCCAACCCCGCGCGGCTCCGGCCTGACCGGCGAGCCGCGGCGCTGCTCGCGATCCGGCGCCGCCCGGTCCGGCGGTGATGCGGCCCAGCCGGCCCGGCTGGCGGTGGTGCGGCTCAGCCGGCCCGGCTGGCGGTGGTGCGGCCTATCCCGGCCAGCCCAGCGCAGCCGGAGGTGGTGCGGCCCGGCCCAGCGGCCGCCGCTCGCGGCCGGGGCGCGGTGCGGTTGGCGGTGGGGCGTCGCGGTCACCCGGCAGGTGAAGCGGCTTGCGGGTGGTGGTGCGTCGGCCCGCGTGGAGACGGCGCGGCCGCCGGCGTTCCCGGGCCAGCGGCTGGCGGTGCTGGTCCGGCCGGACGCGTATCTGGCGTGGGCTTCGGTCGGCGAGCTGGACGAGAACGACCTTCGCGAGGCGATGACGACCCGGCTCGGCCCGGCCGGGTAAGACCACCGCGCACGGCGCGGGCGGGTGTTGACGGCACCGCCCGCCGGCGCGGATCGTGGGATCCATGGCGACACGCATGGGCGCTCGGTTCACCGGTGACCTGGCCGAACTGCGGTACGAACCGGTGGCCAAGCGCGTCCGCGCCGTCGCGGGTGGACGGACGTTCGCCGACTCGCGGCGGGCCGTGCTGGTCTGGGAACCGAAGAGGGTCGTCCCGTCCTACGCCTTCCCCCTGCCGGACCTCCGCGCGACGCCGACCCCGTCGGACGACGCGCCGGCGCCGGAACACCCGGTCCAGCTCGCCGAAGGCGGCCCGCCGGTTCTCGACCCGCGGACCGCCTTCGCCGTGCACACCTGCCCGGGCGAGCCGCTGACCCTCGACAGCGACGGCGTGACGCTGCCGGGCGCGGGCTTCCGGCCCGCCGACGACGACCTGGCGCAGCACGTCGTCCTCGACTTCGCGGCCTTCGACGAGTGGCTCGAGGAGGCCGAACCGATCGTCGGCCACCCGCGGGACCCGTTCGCGCGCATCGACGTCCGGCGCAGTGACAGCCGGGTGCGGATCGAGGTGGACGGCGTCGTCGTGGCCGACTCGGCCGCGCCCCGCCTGCTGTTCGAAACCGGCATCACCACCCGCTACTACCTGCCGCGCGAAGACGTCCGGATGGACCTGCTCACGCCGTCGGACACGCGCACCACCTGCGCCTACAAGGGCCACGCGAGCTACTGGTCGGTCGGCGCGCACCGCGATCTCGCCTGGACCTACGACGAGCCGCTGTCCGACGCGCGGGACGTCGCCGGGTACATCGCCTTCCTCACCGAACGCGTGGACGTCGTCCTGGACGGCGAGCGCCTGCCGCGTCCGGTGACGCCGTGGTCATAGCAGCAGGTCGTCGACGTCCCCGATCTCCCGCACCGGGCCGGTCGATTCCAGGCGCTCCAACGGATCGGCGTCGGTGAGCGCGCCGAACGACAGGCCGGTGAGGTCGGCGATCCGGCGCACCGGCACCTGGTACGTGCGGTAGGCGCCGTAGTCGAACTCGCCCGCGACCTCCAGGCCGTGGATGAGCTCTTCCTGGCTCAGCAGGTACGCGGTCGCCGAGAGCGTGCCGTCGGCCCTGACCATCGCGACGACCTTCCAGAACTGCCGCGGCAGCTGGACGCCGCGGTACCGGTCGTCGTCCTCGGCGAGCACCGGGCCGGTCACCACGCTGACCTTCAGATCGTGGTTGTCCGCGTTGTTCAGCACGTAGTCCTCGAGCCCGGCCCACGTGGTCTTGTTCTGGTTGAAGTCCTCGTGCTGCGGTGAGCAGTTCGTGAAGTGGAACGTGTCGTCGTTGCCGAGCTGCGCGATCGCGGCCGTCGCGCCCCACGCCGGGTCCAGGCGGCGGACCAGGTGCCCGCGGTCGAGCGGGTTGGCCCGGTAGATCTCCTCGCCGACCTGCTCGCCGGCGTCGACGCGCGGGTCGAGCGACCACCGGTCCGCCTCGCGCCGCAGCGGCTGGCTGGTGCGGCCGTCGATGTTGACGGCGGTGAAGAAGGCCAGGCGCCGCACCTTGTTCAGGACGACGCTGAAGTGGTGGTAGGGCAGGACGTACCGCGGTTCGCCCGCCGCCTGCCGGTTGGTCGCGGCCAGCGCGGCGAGCGCGTCGGACAGGCCGGGCAGCGGCACGGTGTGCCCGGGCAGGAAGTCCGGGTCGTAGCCTTCGCGGTTCGAGTAGTCGGGGTCGATCCGGATGGACTCCGGCGCCGCGGGCGGTTCGGCGCGCAGCCGGATGTCGACCGGTAGCGTCAAAGTGAGCGGCTGCGCGGCGCCGTCGGGGACCGGCCGGGCCGGTGTGCCGCGCTCGGGCCGGGTGGCGAGCCGGTCGAGCAGGGCCTGCCGGTCCGGGGTGAACCGCTGCCCGCGCAGGAACTCCAGCAGCCGGCTGACGCGGATCCCCTCGTTGAGGAAACCGCCGTACTCCGCGTGTCCTTCGGCCGGGACGCTGGCGTGGTGCAGCGCCACGACCTCCCACTGGTCGTTGAACACCGGCGAGCCCGACGACCCGGGTTCGGTGTCGGTTTCGTAGTGCAGGAACTTTTCCAGGACGTCGACGATCCGGTTTTCCCGCAGCGCCACCTGCTTCTTGCCGCCGCGCGGGTGCTGGATGATGGTGACGAAGTCGCCGACGATCGCCTTGCCCTCGCTGCCGATCAGCCGGTTGAACCCGAACGGCCGCAGCTCGTCCGCGGACGCTTTCACGGCGACGAGCGCGAAGTCGAGAGTCTCGTCGGCGACGAAGAAGCGGTCCGGGTCGAGCCCGAACGCGCGCACCGGCCGGGGCAGGCCGTCGACGCCGTCCTGGTAGTCGAACTCGATGACGCTCGACCCGGCCGTCGCGGCGTCCGGCAGCACGTGGTGGTTGGTGAGCAGCAGGTCCGGGGAGATCATCGACCCGGTGCCGTACCCGGTGAGCCGGCCGCGGCCGTCGCGGATGTTGACCCGCCCGATCGCGGCCGACGCCGTGACACCGCCTTCGAGGTAGCCCACGCCGAGGAGGTCGTCGGTGAGCACGATCCGTTCGAGGATCACGCCGGCGTCCGCCATCGCCTTCGGGTCGCCGGCCGCGATCGCCGCCGGGTTCACCGGCCGCACGTCGGGGTAGTAGCGGCCGAGCCGGTCGATCCGGGTGGCGACGCGGCTGGGCTCGTCGGCCTCGGCGATGCCGCCGGGCTTGCGCAGCAAGGCGATCTTCGCCCGCCGGGCCCCGGTGCGCTCGGCGGCGCGCGCGGCCGCGGCTCGCTCCTGTTCGGACTGTCGGTCCGTCTGCACGTCCACAATGCCTCCCCGGCGGCCGGAAACATCGCGTAAGTCGGGTTTTCCCGGAACGCGTTACAGGATTCGCGGGGTGTCGCCGTAAATTGTTTTTCAGGCCATCGTGCGTTGTTTTCGCTGTGTAACGGGAAATCGGGAAAATAACCGCCCGCGGCTCAGGAGCGCACCGGGAGCACGATCGCCGACGCGTGGGCCGGGTCGTGGTGGACCTCCTGGTCCGCGGCGCGCAGCGTCGTCGCGGTGGCGTGGGACTCGCCGGTGCCGGGATTGCGGGCGAAGCGGGGGAACGCGCCGCTCGACACCTGGACGCGGATGCGGTGCCCGCGCCGGAACCGGTGCGCTGTCGGCCACATCCGCACGGTCACCGCGGCGAGTTCGTCGGCGCCGGTCAGGCTGGTGAGGCCGTCGCAGATGTTGACCGACCGACCGGCGGGATCGACGTCGCAGAGCCGGACGAACACGTCGGCGAACGGCAGGCTGCTGCGGAACCAGATCTCCGCGGTCACTTCGCCGATGACTTCGACGTCGTCGTCGAGGACGGCCGTGGTGTGGGTGAGAACGTCGGCGCGGGCTTCCAGGGCCGCGTTGTCGACCCGGCCGGCGTCCGGGGCCATCCGCACGCCGCCGGCCGCGGGCGTCGGGTCCGCCGGGTCGTAGCGGTAGCGGCCGGGCTCCGACTCGGCGGGCGCTTCCGTCGCCAGCGCGCCGCCGGGCTGGAGGTGGAACCGTTGGGGCGCATAGCCTTCCGGCGGCCAGGAGGCGAAGTCGCGCCAGGCTTCCTCGCCCATGACGAACAGCCGGACGGGTGCGCGCTCCGGCGGCTCCTCGCCCCGGGAATGCGCGAGCCCGAACTCGACGGCCTCCCGGATGGTGAGGCTCGCGCCGGCGAGCAGGTCGGGCCGGCCGGCGTGGGTCCACGGCCCGACGGTCAGCCGGGGATGCCGTCCGGCGTCCTGCAGCGTCCGGAAGTCGCGCAGCTGGCCGGGCAGGAAGATGTCGTACCAGCCGCCGATCGAGCTCACGGGCACGGTGACGTCGGCGACGCGCGGCCGGTGGTCGATCGCCGCCCAGCGAGGGTGGTTTTCGGTGTGCGCCAGGATGTCCTGGATGTAGTCCGAGCGGTGGCCGATGGCGACGACGTCGGCCTGGGCGAGCGGGAGCGTGGTCAGTGCCCGCTCGAGCTTCTTCGCCTGGCCGCGTTGCCGGAGCAGCCCGAACCGGCGCTCCTGGACGGCGACCTGGACACCCCAGCCGAACGGCGTCTCCAGGGAAAAGCCGTCCTCTCGCAGGAACTCCAGCGTCAGGCCGGACTCGGTGACGTGCGGGATCATCGCCTTGACCTGCGGTGGCAGGCGATCGGCGACCGCCCACTGGACGAAGCCGAGGTAGCTGGGGCCGAGGAGCACCATCGCGTCGCCGAACCACGGCTGCCGCACGACCCAGTCGAGCGTCGCGAGGCCGTCTTCGCGCTCCTGCCGCAGCGGGTCGAAGACGCCGCCGGAACCGAAGCCGCCGCGGGTGCTCTGGATCAGCACCTGGAAGCCGCGTTCCGCCAGCGGCCGGGCGAAGAGCGCGCCGAACGCGCCCTTGCGGCCGTAGGGACTGCGCAGCAGCGCGGTGGGCAGGCCGTCCCCGCCCGCACGCGGCGCCCACCGGTCGGCGAGCAGCTCGGCGCTGTCGGGCATCGGGACCCGCAGGTCGCGCTGGACGACCAGGCGCCGGGTCGCCGGGGCGGGCAGCTTCAGCAGACGCTCGAAGAGACGGCTGATCACCGGCCGGCCTCCTTCGTGATCATCGAGGTGACGACCGAGCGGATCCGCGTCAGCCGGTCGGCGAAGTCGTTCGCGTCGAGGGGATCCGGCCCGTCGACGACCCAGGCGTTGACGACGGCGCCGGCCCCGCCGGTCAGGAACGTGGCCAGGTCTTCGATCCCGCGCGGGTCGAGGACGTCGCCGAACGCGCGGCCGAGGTGCCGCCGGTTGAGCGGGAGGAACACGCCGGTCATCGCCTCGGTGAACGCGAACGCGGAGGCCCCGGTCAGCAAGGCCCGGTAGAAGCGCCGGTGCGCGGCGAAGTGCCGCGCCAGCGCGAGGAGCGACGCCCGTTCGTCATCGGGGGCCGGGAGGTCGTCGATCAGCTCCCGGCGGACGAGGTCGAGCGCGGCTTCCAGCAGGAGCGAGTCGCGGTCGCCGAACTGCTGGTAGAGCACCTGCCGGCTGACGTCGGCCGCCTCGGCGATCTCCGAGACCGCGACGCCGGCGGAGTCCCGTTCGGACACGAGGTCGACGACGGCCCGCATCAACGCGGTACGCGATCGGCGCACCCGCCGGTCCTTGACGGGGGCTTCGGTCGTCCAGTCGGGCCGCATGCCCTCGATAATGGACAGATGTCAAGAAAATAGCAAGTGTTCGGTAACGGCCTTCGGCGGCTCGGTCGCGGCGGGAGTGCGAGCATGCAGCCATGTCTTCGACGATGCGGGCCTTCGTGCTCACCGGCCCCCGGCGAGGGGCCGTCCAGGAGGTCCCCGCCCCGCGCGCCGAACCGGGCGAAGTCGTCGTCGACGTCGAACGGGCCGGGGTCTGCGGCACCGACGTCGAGTTCTTCACCGGCGAGATGGCCTACCTGCACCAGGGACACTCCGCCTACCCGATGCGGCTGGGCCACGAGTGGGCGGGCACGGTTTCCGCCGTGGGGGACGGCGTCGACGCGGCCTGGCTCGGGCGGCGCGTCATGGGCGACACGATGCTCGGCGACCGGACCTGCCGCCGCTGCCGGCGGGGCCACCAGCACACCTGCGAGAACCGCCAGGAAGTCGGGATCCGCGGCGGCCGGCCCGGCGCGCTGGCCGAACGGCTCGCCGTCCCCGCGTGGTCGCTGCACGTCCTGCCCGGCGAGGTCGACGCCGTGCTCGGCGCGCTCGTCGAACCCGGCGGCAACGCGCTGCGCGCGGCGCGAGCGGCCGGCGCGGGTGCGGGCGACCGGGCGCTCGTGCTCGGCCCGGGCACGATCGGGTTGCTGACGGCGATGTTCCTGCGAGCCGCGGGCGCCGAGGTGCACGTCATGGGTGTGGGCGAGGGCGACTTCGCGCGTGGCCTCGGCTTCGAGCACGTCTGGACCCGCGCCACCCTGCCGGACCTGCCGTTCGACGCGGTCGTGGACGCGACCGGCGCCGCGGACCTGCCCGCGCTGGCCGTGGACCTCGTCGAACCGGCCGGCCGGGTCGTCTACATCGGACTGTCCGGTCGCCCGAGCACGCTCGACACCCGCGCGCTGGTGCTGAAGGACGTGACGGCGGTCGGAGTCCTGTCGGCGTCTCCGGGCTTGGCCGACACGATCGCGGCGTACGCCGGCGGAGCGGTCGACCCACGGCCGCTGGTCGCCGCCACGGTCGGGCTCGACGAGGTGGGTGCGGTGCTGGCGGGGGAGCGGGTGCCGGGACCGGGCCCGAAAGTTCACGTGGACCCGCGGCGTTAGCCGGCTGGTCGTGAGTGGGAAACAGGGTTCTAACGCTGTTTCTCACTCACGACCGTCTGGGACTCGGGAGCCGGCTCATCCCGGACCTCCTGCCGGGGCGATGCCAGAGTCGTCGGGCGGCTGCGGCCGCGCAGGGTGACGTCCTCGGTCGCCCGCCACCGGTCCGCTTCCTCCGCCGCCGCGGCCTCGACCGCCGTCCACGACGCCAGCAGGCGGCCCGGGGCGTTCTTCGCCAGCTCGGTCAGCCGGGCGGCTTCGTTGACCGGGTCGCCGATCACCGTGTACTCGAACCGGCGCGGGTCGCCGACGTTGCCCGCGACCGCGTCGCCGGTCGCGATGCCGATGCCGGCCGGGCCGTCCGGTACCTCGAGCGCCAGCCGGCGGGCGATCGCGCGGCCGGCGGCCAGCGCGCACGTCGCGTGGTCGGCGAGCGCCACCGGTGCCCCGAAGACGGCCAGCGCGGCGTCGCCGACGAACTTGTTGACCAGCCCGTGGTGCCGGTCGACCTCGTCGACCACCACCGCGAAGAACCGGTTGAGCAGGCCGACCACCTCCTCGGGCGGCCGGCTCGCGGCCAGCGCCGTCGAGCCGACCAGGTCGACGAAGAGCACCGACACCGTGCGCACCGTGCCGCCGAGCTCGGTGCTGTCCCCGGACATGCGCATGGCCTCGACGGCGACCTCGTGCCCGACGTGCCTGCCGAACAGGTCGCGCATCCGTTCCCGCTCGGCCAGCCCGGCCGTCATGTCGTTGAACCCGGCCTGCAGCAGGCCCAGCTCGGTGCCGTCGTACACCGGGATGGCCACGTCGAAGTCGCCGGCCCGGACGCGGCCCAGCGCGTCGCGGACCGACGTGATCGGGTTGACGACCGCGCGGGCGGTGAACACGGTGACCAGCAGGCCGAAACACAGCACGACCAGGCCGAGCGCGATCACCGACACCGCGAGCTTCGTCGTCGAGACGTCGCCGCGCACCCAGGCCAGCACCGCCGTGACGACCAGGCCGGCCACCGGCACCCCGGTGCCCAGGCACCAGAACAACAGCATCCGCAGGTTGACTCCGCCGCTGAGCGGGCGCGGGGGCGCGGTCCCGTCCAGGGCGCGCGCCGCGTACGGGCGCAGGGCGAACTCGCCGAAGAGGTAGGCGATCGCGCACACCACGACGCTCGCGAACGCGACGACGAGGAACACGGTCAGCGCGACGGCGGGCTGCTCGACCACGGCCAGCGCGGCGAACACCACCGTCGCCACGCCCCACAGAACGGCTTGCATGAGCGTGAGACGCAGGGGGACGCGCAGGCTGGCGACGCGTTCGGCGTCGGTCGGGTGGCGCCCTTCGGCGGCCCAGCGCAGAGTCCGCAGCGCCCCGCGGGTACCCCAGAGGGTGCCGACGACGACCGCCGCCGCGACGTAGGCGGGCACCGCGACCGCCATGACCCGCACGAGGGCGCCGGACATGCCCGGGGCGGGCATGAGCAGCGCCGCGAGCCCGACGACCACCAGCGCGCCGATGACGTTCGTGCTGATCAGGGTGGCGGTCAGCAGGCGCTGGACGCGCCGCCGCAGTACGGTGACGTCCTGGTCGAGGGGCCCGAGCAGCCCGGAGCCGAACGGCCCGGACCGGGTGGGGATGTCGCTTCGTGAATGCACCGGTTCCCGCCGTTCGACGCGATTGAGTGAACGAATGTACACCGAGCCTCGGACGGCAGGCGAGCCGGTTCACGCGGGCGAGTGGTTCAAAGCGGGACGGTGACGAGCGCCGGGCCCCGATCCTGGTCGTCGAGCCGACGGGTGTGCACTGGAACGAGTATGTGTTACGGTTGGTAACAGTGAACTCGGGTAACACCTGTCGAGGAGGTCGGCGATGACCAGCATCAGCGAACGCGAAGCGGGAACTGCGGAGCTTTCGGACCGCGAGACCACCGCGCGCCGGCTGCTGGACTCGTCGGAGCAGCTCTCCTACGACCCCGTCAAGGAGGTCGACTGGGAGACTCCGCTGGACACGGCCTTCCACGGCGCGAGTCCCGAGTGGAGCACGCTCTACGGCACGTCCTACTGGGCCGAGATGACCCCGGAGCAGCAGCGTGAGCTGACCCGCCAGGAGGCGGCGTCGGTGGCCAGCACCGGCATCTGGTTCGAGATGATCCTGCAGCAGATGATCCTGCGGGACTTCTACGCGAAGGACCCGACCGACCCGGCCTTCCAGTGGGCACTGACGGAGATCGCCGACGAATGCCGGCACTCGATCATGTTCGCCCGCGGCGCGGCGAAACTGCGCGCGCCCGCTTACCGGCCACGCCGGTTCGTCGTCGAGGCCGGCCGGATCTTCAAGGCGACCGCGACCGGCGAGGCGGCCTACGCGGCGATCCTCGTGGCCGAAGAGGTGCTCGACGTGATGCAGCGCGACTGGATGCGCGACGAGCGCGTCGTCCCGTTCGTGCGCACCATCAACAACATCCACGTCGTCGAAGAGTCGCGTCACATGAAGTTCGCGCGCGAGGAAACCCGCCAGCGGCTCGAGGGCGCCGGCTGGGTGCGGCGGCAGGTCAACGCGCTGGTCGTCGCGACCGCGTCCTACGTCATCGTCGGCAGCATGGTCAACGGCAAGGTCTACGAGAACGCCGGGCTCGACGGCAAGCGCGGCCGGCGCGAGGCGAAGGCCAACGAGCACCACAAGTCGATGCTGCGCTCGAGCTGCTCCGGGCTGATGGAGTTCCTGCACTCCGCCGGGCTGCTCACCAAGCCGGCGCTGTGGTTCTACAAGCGCGCCAACCTGATCTGACATGGCGTTCGCGATCACCCAGACCTGCTGCGCCGACGCGTCCTGCGTGACGGTGTGCCCGGTCAACTGCATCCACCCGACGCCGGACGAGCCGGATTTCGGCACGACCGACATGCTCTACGTCGACCCGGCGACCTGCATCGACTGCGGGGCGTGCGCCGACGCCTGCCCGGTCGACGCGATCTTCCCGGCCGGTGACCTGACCGGGCCGCTGAAGGTCTACGAGGAGATCAACGCGGAGTTCTACGCGGGCCGCGACGTGCTCGCCGAAGCGACCGTCGCCCCGAACTTCCACCGCTGGTCCCCGCCGGAGTTCGGCCGCGTCCTGCCGAGCGACTTCGCGGCCTTGGACGTCGCGGTCGTCGGCACCGGCCCGGCGGGCATGTACGCGGTCGAAGACCTGTTGCTGCACACGAATTCCCGGGTCACGCTGATCGACCGGCTGGCGACGCCCGGCGGGCTGATCCGCTACGGCGTCGCGCCCGACCACCCGTCGACGAAGAAGATCGCCGAGACGTTCGCCCGCTTCCACGACCACCCGCGCCTGCGGTTGCGGCTGGGCACCGAGGCCGGCCCCGAACTGGCCGGACGGCACGACGCGGTCATCTACGCGGTCGGCGCCACCGAGGCACGCCGCCTGGACGTCCCCGGTGAGGACCTGCCCGGCAGCCTGGCCGCGGCCACGGTCGTGAACTGGTACAACGGCCACCCCGACGTGCGGCCGGACGCCGTCGACCTCTCCGCCGAGCGGGTGGTCGTGGTGGGGACCGGCAACGTCGCCCTGGACATCGCCCGCATCCTCACCGCCGCGCCGGATTCGCTGAAAGGCACGTCCATCGCGCCGGCCGCGCTCGCCCGGCTGCGGTCGAGCAAGGTGCGCGAGGTCGTGCTGCTGGCCCGCCGCGGCCCCGCGGACGCCGCCTACACCCGGCCGGAGCTGCTGGCCCTCGCCGCGCGCGGCGACCTCGTCGTCGACGCGCACGATCCGCGCGTCGCGGCGGAGATCGACGCCGCGGTCCCGGGGGAGAAAGCCGCGCTGCTGCACGGGGTTCCGCGCGAAGAAGTGGACTGGTCGACGGCGCCGCCGGACGGCGCGCGCCGGATCGTCCTGCGCTTCCACTCGGCCCCGCTCGCGTTCACCGGCGACACGGAGGTCCGCGGCGTCCGCGTGACCGGCGACGTCGAGATCACCGCCGGCCGCGTGGTGCGGGCGGCCGGGTTCCGGGGCGTCCCGGTGCCGGGCCTGCCGTTCGACGAGAACACCGGGACGGTCCCGAACACGGCCGGCCGCGTCGAGCCGGGCACCTACGTGGCCGGCTGGATCAAGCGCGGCCCGTCGGGCGGCATCGGCGCGAACAAGGCGTGCGCCCGCGAGACGGTCGGCGCCCTGCTGGAGGACGCGGTCGGCGGCCGGCTGCGGACCCGGCGGCGCGGGCTGCTCCGCCGCGGCTGATCCGGCCTGATCCGGCTTGGTCAGGGCCGGTGGCTGGTGTGGGTGAACTCCACAGTGGACAGCATGGAGGCGTCCGTGGCCGAGCGGCGACGGCCGAAGGCCAGGACCTTCGCCGGCTCGACCGCGAAGACCAGCGCGTCGTGCCCGCCCTGCCGGAAACCCTCGTCCGTCGCCTCGTAGACCCAGCTGCCGTCCCACTTGGCCAACCAGGCTTCGGCGAGCCGCTCCAGCTTCGCCCGGTCGGTGACGCGCCGGGCGGCGCCTTCGACCGTCACGTCCAGGGCGTCGTCCCAGGAGTCGCGGCCCGTGGTCAGCACGACGTTCGGGTTCGCGGTCAGGTTGAGGTACTTCTGCTCGGTCTCGCCGGTCGCGAAGTGCAGGGCGCCGTCGAGCCAGATCGCGACCAGCGGGGTCACGTGCGGCCGTCCGTCGGCGCGCACCGTCGTGAGCCAGCTGATCTGGGCCGCTTCCAGGGCTTTCACCGTCTCGGCCCAGCCGGTGGCCTCGGTGCCGGGGTCGCTGAACCGTTCGTCGAGCCGGGTTTCCATGGTCACTCCGTTCGTCGGCCGGTGCCGAGGTGGGTTTCGCGCAGTTCGTCCATGAAGGCTTCCCACAGCGGGGGACCGCCCGCGGTGAGCACCTCGGCGCGCGCGGCGTACTCGTCGGTCACCGGCAGGTGCCGGACGCCCCACGCGCTGAGCTGGACGAGCACCGGGACCAGGTCGATCGCGCGCTCGGTCAGGCTGTAGGTGACCTTCTGCTTGTGCGACGGATCGCCGGCCCGGGTCAGCAGGCCGTGCTCGACGAGCACCGCCAGCCGGTCGGCGAGGACGTTCGACGAAATCCGCTCTTCGCCGCCGAGCAGCTCGCGGAAGTGCCGCGCCCCGCCGAAGACGACGTCCCGCAGCACGAGCAGCGTCCACCGGTCACCGAAGATTTCCAGCGACAGGTTGATCGGGCACCCCGACCGCGCTTCCCGCACTGCTCCCACCTCACAACTGGTTGCGTTACGAGAGCAGTACTACCCGGCGGCGGCCGGTGGTAAACCCGTCAGCCGGCGAGCCGGTGCAGGACGGCGGCGGCCAGCGCCGTCCGTTCGAGCATCCCCTCGACGCTGATGTGCTCGTGGCGGGTGTGCGCGCCGTCGCCGACCGCGCCGAAGCCGTCCAGGACCGGGTGGCCCAGTGCCGCCACGAAGTTGCCGTCGCTGGCGCCGCCGACCGAACACTCCCGCAGCGTGACGCCCAGTTCCGCCGCTTGCTCCCGGGCCAGTTCGCAGAGCCGCGCGATCGCGTCCGACCGCTCCATCACCGGCCGGTTCCAGCCGCCGGTCACCTCGACCGTCGCGCGGGAGTCGTGCGCCGTCAAAGCGGCGAGGCCCGCGTCGATGCGGGCCGCCTCGGCCGCGCTGGACACGCGGACGTCGATCTCGCCGGAGGCCGCGCCCGCAATCACGTTCTGCCGGGTGCCGCCGGAGATCACGCCGACGTTCACCGTGGTGCCGGCGTCCGGATCGGACAGGCCGTGCAGGGCGAGCACCGCCCGCGCCAGCTCGTCGACCGCGCTCGCGCCCTTGGCCGGGTCGAGCCCGGCGTGCGCCTCGACGCCCGTCGTGCGCACCCGGAACAGGCCGACGCCCTTGCGCGCGGTCTTGACCGCGCCGTCGGCGCTCGCCTCGAACACCAGCGTCGCGCGCGTCCCCAAGGCGGCTTCCTCGATCACCGGGCGGGACGCCGGGCTGCCGATCTCCTCGTCGCCGTTGAGGACCAGCCGCACGGCCGGGCGCGCCAGCCCGGCCGCGTCGAGCGCGCGCAGCGCCCACACCGCGTGCACCAGGCCGGACTTCATGTCGAAGATCCCGGGTCCGGTCGCGCGGTCACCGTCCACGGTGAACGGCCACTCGGCGAGCGTCCCGAGCGGCCACACCGTGTCGTAGTGGCATAGCAGGAGCACCGGCTCACCGGCGCCGGGGAAGTCGTAGACCTTGATGTCGCCGTACGGCCCGCCGTCGACGTCGCGGACGGTGTCCGGCGAACCCAGGCGTTCGCGCAGCCAGCCGTCCACCCAGGACAGTCCGCGGTCCAAAGCGAGTTTGTCGTCACTGGGGGTCTCGATGCCGACGTAGGTCGCGACGTCGTCCAGGAGGTCGTCGCGGTGCGTGCGCACCCACTCGTGCAGTTCGCGGATCACAGCGCTCGCTCCAGTTCGGTCAGGTGGTCTTCGGACATCGGGGTGGCGCCGGTCTCGACGTCGCGCAGCCGGGTCAGCATCGCCCGCAGCAGGGGCACCTCCGCCGCCGCGAGCACGGGCGCGTAGTGGTGGTGGACCTCGACCGGGCGGTGCCGGACGGCGATGTCGCGCCAGATGCCGCTGCGGTCCTTGGGCTGGGTCCGCAGCCACGCGACCAGGCGGTCGGTGGCCGCCTCGCGCCCGGGCGCACCCGGCAGGTACGCCGCCGGGTCGAACCGGTCGAACGGCTCCAGGACGCGGTCGCCGGCCGCGGCGAACACCTCCGCGGTGAGCGCGTGCATCAGCGGCCGGTGCCGGTCGATCAGGTCGGCCATGGGCGCGTCGGCCAGCGCGGTCGTCGTCAGCATCGCGCCGAAGCCGAGCTTCGCCCACAGGTAGCCTTCGACGTTGGCGGTCGCCTTCGCCGGACCCCAAGCCTGCAGGTCCGCGACGACCTCCTCGACGCGGTCGCTGATCCGTCCGTCGGGCTCGCCGACGACCAGCGCGCCGAGGCCGCCGTCGCGCACGACCCCGGGCTCGACGACGTCGGCGAACAGGTTCACGAACGCTCCCACCGTCCTTTCCGGACCGACGTGCGACGCGATCAGCGCTTCGTTGAGCCCGTTCTGCAGCGAGACGACGAAACCGTCCGGCGCGAGCCGCGGGGTCAGCCACGGCAGCACCGTCTCGGTGGCCTGCGCCTTGACGGCCAGCAGGACCCGGCCGAACACCGGCGGGGCCGCTTCGGGCGTGAAGGCGGGCAGCTCGACGGTTTCGTCGCCGTCGGGGCGGCGCAGCGTGAGGCCGCGGTCCGCGATCGCGGCCACGTGCGCCGGGTCGGCGTCCACGATGGACACCGGGTGCCCGGCCCGCGCGAGGTGGAACGCCAGCGTCCCGCCGATCGCGCCGCCCCCGACCACGGTGTACGAGCGCCGGTCAGACATGTGTTTCCTCTCCTTGTTGCACGGGTGTTCGCCCGGCCCAGTGCAGCGGCAACCCGGCCGCGCCCGCGGTCGACCCGCCGTCGACGCGCAGGACGGCGCCGGTGATCCAGCCGGCCTCGGGGCCGGCGAGCCAGAACACCGCGTCGGCGATCTCACGCGGTTCACCGCGCCGGCCGAGCGGGTTCACCGACACCGCCGCCGCGTAGGCCTCGGTGACCGGGTTCGCGTCGCTGTCGACGGTGACGAAGCCCGGGCTCACGGCGTTCACGCGGATGCCGTGCGGGCCCAGCTCGACCGCGCAGGCCTTGGTGACCATCTCCAGTGCGGCCTTCGACGTCGCGTAGTGCGCGGCGCCGGGACGTGCCCGGGTGGCCGCGCCCGAGGAGATGTTGACGACCGCCCCGGCGGTCCCGGCTTCGGCGTGCGCGCGTCCGAAGGCGACAGTGGTGAGCAGAGCGGCCCGCACGTTGACGTCCTGCACGCGGTCCCAGATCGCCGCGGTCAGGTCGAGCAGGGGAGTGGCGGGGTAGATCCCGGCGGCGTTGACCAGGACGTCGACCGGACCGGCCCGCTCGACCAGCCCTTCGGCGTACTCCGCGTCGGCGAGGTCCCCGGGCAGCTCGACGACCTCGGTGGGCAGCTGACCGGCCACTGTGGACAGTTCCGCCGCGCGGAGGTCGGACAGGACCAGCCGGTCGCCCGCGGCGGCGAACCGCCGCGCAATCGCGGCGCCGATGCCGCCGCCGGCCCCGGTGACGAGCACGGTCCGCACTACAGCTCCTTGCCCTTGGTCTCCGGCATGGTGAGGTAGACCGCGACGCCGATGAGCGCGGCCGCCGCGACGTACACCCACACGAGGTTGCCGAGGTGGTTCGCGTTCAGCCACGTCGTGACGTACGGCGCGGTACCGCCGAAGATCGCCACGGAGAGCGCGTACGGCAGGCCGATGCCGGTGGTGCGGACCTCCGGCGGGAACTGCTCGGCCATGATCACCGCGCAGTTCGCCGAGTACCCAACGATCAGGACCAGCCCGATCAGCTCGATGACGAACACGCTCCAGAAGCTGTTGCCCAGGAAGTGGAACGCGGGCCAGGCGAACACCACGAACCCGGCGGCGAACGCCGTCATCGTCACCTTGCGCCCGATCCGGTCGGACAGCAGCCCGCCGAACGGGAGCAGCGCGATGAACACGACCATGGCGAGGGTGTTCGCCAGCAGCGCCGTCTTGAGCGGGATGCCGGTGGACAGGTGCGCGTAGGCCGGCATGTAGGAGACCCACACGTAGTAGATCAGCGTCCCGGCGATGGTCACGCCCGCCACGCGGAGTGCGGCTTTCGGGTGGTCGCGCAGCATCGCGACCACCGGGTTGCGCCGCGGCTTCGCGGCGATCTTGGTGAACGCCTCGGTCTCCTGCACCGAGACCCGCAGCCACAGTCCGACCAGGCCGAGCAGCCCGGCGAGGCCGAAGGCGAGCCGCCAGCCCCAGCCGCGCAGGTCGGCGTCGGAGAGCGTCGAGTTGAGGATCGTGCCCATCAGCGCGGCCAGCAGCGAGCCCAGGCCGACCGAAACCTGCTGCCAGGAACCGGCGAACGCACGCCGTGCGGGTGCGGCCGATTCGATCAGGAACGCCGACGACGAACCGAACTCGCCGCCCGCGGAGAAGCCCTGGACGAGCCGGGCCAGCAGCAGCACGATCGGGGCCAGCACGCCGATCGCCGCGTACGTCGGGCACAGCGCGATGACGATCGACGCCCCGGCCATCAGCGAGATGGTGAGCGTGAGGCCCTTCTTGCGGCCCTTGCGGTCGGCGTACGCACCGAGCACCGCGCCGCCGATCGGGCGCATGACGAACCCGACGGCGAAGACGGCCAAAGTGGACAGCAGCGCCGTGGTTTGGTTGCCACCGGCGAAGAACTGGCCGGCGAAGACCGGGGCGAACGTGGCGTAGACGGCCCAGTCGACCCATTCGACGGTGTTGCCGACGGCGCCGGCGATGATCGCTTTGCGTTGCCGGGCCGTCAGGCGGTGGCTGACGACGGTGTCCACAGTGGTCATGGCTGCTCCCGCAGGACGTGGTCGACGATCTGGGCGTGCGTGGCGAACCAGACGCCGTCGTGGCCGGAGATGTGGTCGAGGAGCTCGGCCAGGATCGCGATCCGCGAGCGGTGGCCGATGATGTGCGGGTGCATGGTGAGCTGGAAGATGCCGCCGTCGGCGTAGGCGGCGTCGAACTCGTCGCGCCAGATCGAAAGCACACCGCGCGGCGGGGTGTAGGGCCGCAGCGAGGCGAACCGGTCCATCATGAAGTACGGCGCGTCGTCGCGGATCCATTCCACCGGCAGCTCGACGACGCCGGTGGGCTCGCCGTGTTCGATCAGCTCGTAGCAGTCGTCGTCGGCCATCAGCGACGAGTCGTACCGCAGGCCCAGCTCGCGCGTGATGGCGAGGGTGTGGGCGGAGAAGTCCCAGGACGGCGTCCGGATGCCGACCGGGCGGGTGCCCGCCAGGCGCTCGAGGACGTCCGCGGCGCGGAAGGCGAGGTCGCGCTCCTCGGCCTCGGTGAGCGCGGTGTTGCGTTCGTGGATCCAGCCGTGCAGGGCCACTTCGTGTCCCGCGTCCACATAGGATTTGACTTCGCCGTCGTGCAGCAGGGCCGACACGGCGGGCATGAAGAACGACGCGGGCGCGTTGTGCTGGCGCAGGAGTTTCAGGATGCGCGGCACGCCGACGCGGGCGCCGTACTCGCCCTGCGCCATCTTGCCGGGCAGGACGTCGCCGTCGCGCAGGGCGGGCGTCTCGTGGTCGGAGTCGAAGGACAGGGCCACGGCGACCTTCGCGCCGCCGGGCCACGACGCCGGGCGCAGCGCGCGTCCGGCGCGGACGTGCTCTACGTGCCCTCGCCACGTCGCTTCGTCCCACTGCCACGGTTGTTCCGTCATGCGTCCTCCAAGCTGGCGGCGGGGGTCGGGACCCACGCGCGCTTGAGCGTCGAAACCTGCAGGGTCACGTCGGCCTCCCGGAGCCCGGGCAGCGCGCCGACGACGTCGGTGGTGTGGCGGTAGAGCTCGCCGTAGTGGCGCAGCACGATCTGGCCGACGAGGTTGAACCGGCCGGTGGTCGCGCTGAGGTACTTCGTGCCGGGGTGGGCGGCGAGCTGCTGTCCCGCGCGGTCCAGCTCGCCGGGGACGACCGAGAGCCAGAGCATGAACTCCAGCGCGTAGCCGAACATCGCGGGCTCGGCCAGCGTCCGGAACCGCAGGCAGCCCCGGCGCACGAGCGAGTCGACGCGGCGGGCCACGGTGGACTCGCTGGTGGCGACCTGTTTGGACACTTCCTTGAAGGGCAGGCGGCCGTCTTCGCCGAGTGCGGCGCAGATCGCGAGGTCGAGTTCGTCGAGCTGTTCGGGCGGACGCTCCCAGTGCTGCTCCTCGAACGGCCGGACGTCGCCGCCGCGCAGCTCTTTCGCGGCCTCGGGGCTCAGCTCGCCGGAGTTCCAGTCGTGGTTGGAGGTGAAGGTCCGCATGACGGCGAAGGTCTCGGCGTCCCGGATGGCCTCGGCGGCGGGGAAGCCGTTTTCCTGCAGGCCGGCGATGTCGGCGTAGGAGGGGAGGACGAATTCGGCGGAGCAGTCGGCGCTGCCGGCGAGCACGGTGGCGTACCGGACGTCGGGCCGGGCGGCGAGGGCTTCGGCGACGGTGCCGGCCGCGCCGGGGCGGCACTTCAGCCGGGCGATGACGGGCACGCCGAGACCGCACCGGAGCACGTCGACGACACCGATGACCCGGAGCCGGCCGCTTTCGGTGAGCTTTTCGGCGCGCCGGAGGACGGTGGACTCGCTGGCCCCGACGTGGCGCGCGACGGCGCCCCAGGACGCCCGGCCGTTGAGCTGGAGGGCGGCGACGATCCGCCGGTCCAGCTCGGCCGCTTTGCCTTCGTTCTGCACAAGAGGCATCTTGAATGCGGGAAAACGTCAAGTCAAGGGGTGGCGATGCGCGAAAACTGCAGTCGTCGCGCTATGGGCGCGGGTCAGGGCGTCGGGAGGACCGGCGTCGAAGCCGCGAAGGCGTCGGCCGCCGCCAGGTCGAAGTCGCCGTGGTCGCTGCCCAGTCCTTGGGCGACCAGGCCCGCCGCCGCGCAACCCAGCACGGCCGCCTCACGCAGCGATCGGCCCAGACCGACACCTCGCAGGAACCCCGCCGAAAACGCGTCGCCGCAGCCCGTCGTGTCGACGACCGGGACCGCGAAGGCCGGCACCGCGATCGTCTCCTCCGCGGTGACGACCAACGCCCCGCGCGCGCCCCGCGTGACCGCGACGCACCCGACCCCGCGCTCCAGCAGCGCGCGGGCGCCGTCCTCCGGCGAGACCGCGCTCGTCAACCCCAGCAGCTGCTCTTCGTTCGGCAGCAGGTAGTCCAAAGAGGACAGAGCGGGATCGAGCCAGGCGAGCACCCCCGGGTCCCCGGGGGCCAGCAGGTCGGCCGACGTCACGACGCCGGACAGTCGCGCCGGCACCAGGATCGCCGCGGCCGCGGCACCGCCCATCAGCTCCGGCCCGCCCAGGTGCAGGTGCGTCGCGCGGGCGATTTCGGCGACGGGAGCCTCCGACGGCTCGTACCCCAGGTTCGCGCCCGGCACGTGGAACGCGGGCCGGCTGCCGTCCGCGCGGATCGGGAGCACCGACGCCGACGTCTGCACGCCCGATCGGCGAAGCACCAGCGACGTGTCGATGCCGTACTGCGCCAGCAGCGAAAGCAGCAGGTCACCGATGGGATCGTCGCCGACCGCGCCGGCCGACCGGACCCAGGCACCGAGCTTCGCCAGCGTCACCGCCGTGCCCGCGGCCGTCCCCGCCGGGCCGAACCGGATCTGCTCCACCAGCGCCGCGCCCTGGCCCTCCGGGATGGCCTCGACCGGCCGGACCTGCACGTCGAACACGTGCGCGCCCAGCGTCACGACGGTCTGCGTCATCGGTCCTCGATTCGCCGGGGCCGGCCGTACCCGCTTCGCACGGCCGCGGTCACGACGGCTTCCTGTTGCCACTCGTCCAGTGCCCGCGGCGCGCCGAGCGCCGCCGCCCGGACGTACAGGCCGCACGCCCACTCCAGCAGCAGTGCGTTGTCCATCGCCGCGTCGAGCGTCGGCCCGTGGGCGATCGCTCCGTGGTTGGCCAGCAGCGCCGCCGCCTTGCCCTCGAGCGCCGCGAGCGTGCCGGCGGCCAGCTCCGCGGACCCGAACACGGCGAACGGCGCGACCCGGACCGAGCCGCCCAGCGCGAGCTGCTGGTAGTGCACGCAGGGCAGCTCGTCGAGCACCAGCGACACCGCCGTGGCCTGCGGCGAGTGCGTGTGCACGACCGCGCCCACGTCGTAGCGCCGGTAGATCCCCAGGTGCAGCTCGAGTTCCGACGTCGGCGCGAGCTCTCCGGCGACGACCGTGCCGTCGAGGTCGACGCCCGTCACGTCGTCCGGCGTGGCCGCACCCAGCACGATTCCCGTCGCGGTCACCGCCACGTGCTCGCCGGCCCGGACGCTGACGTTGCCCGCCGTGCCGATCAGCAGGCCCTCGCCGGCCAGGCCGTTGCTGGCGCGGGCGACCGCCCGCCGCGCGTCGTCGAGCTCGGAACTTCCCACTGCCATCGCCCGAGGCTAGAATAAATGCGAAACAAAGTCACGTTCAGGTTTGGAGCGAGCGATGCTGCGGCGCGTACCGCGTCAGGCCCGGGCCCGCGAAAAGCTGGCGCGGGTGCTCGAGGCCGCCGACCGGCTGCTCGCCGAGGAGGGCGTCGAGGCCCTGACGACGACCCGGGTCGCCGCCGCGGCCGGCGTCTCCGTCGGGACGCTGTACCAGTACCTGCCGGACCGCGACGCCATCACCGAGGCACTGGCCGACGGCTACCTCACCCGGCTGGAAGACCTCATGGCGGCGTTCGCGGACCAGGCGGCGAAGGAGACCTGGGACGACCCCGTCGGCCTGCTCGTCGACGCGTTCGCCGCGCTCTACCGCGCCGAGCCCGGGTTCCGTGCCCTCTGGCTGGGCCGTGGGCTCACCGAGGCGACGCGGGAAGCCGACGTCGCCCACAAGCGCGTGATGGCCACCGGAGTGCACCGCGTGCTCGTCGCCCAGGGCGTCCTCCGCGACGACGAGGAAGCCGCGACGGCGTGCCGCACCGCCTTCCTCGCCGCCGACGCCGTCATCCAGGAGGCGTTCCGCGCCGACCCCGAGGGCGCCGCCGGACTTCTCGACCAGCTCAAGGCGATGCTCCGGGCCTACCTGGAGCGGCTCGTCTAGGCTCCCGGGCATGCCCGACACGCAGTACGAAGACCTCCTCCGTCATGTTCTCGACTCCGGCGCCCGCAAGGCGGACCGGACCGGCACGGGCACGCGGTCGATCTTCGGGCACCAGCTGCGCTACCGCCTGGCCGACGGGTTCCCGCTGGTCACGACCAAGAAGGTGCACTTCCGCTCGGTCGCGTACGAGCTGTTGTGGTTCCTGCGCGGCGACGGCAACGTCGAGTGGCTCCAGGAGAACGGCGTCACGATCTGGGACGAGTGGGCGGCACCGGACGGCGACCTCGGCCCGGTCTACGGCGTCCAGTGGCGGTCGTGGCCGACCCCGGACGGCGGGCACGTCGACCAGATCGCCGAGGTGCTGCGCACGCTGCGCGAGAACCCGGACTCGCGGCGGATCATCGTCTCGGCGTGGAACGTCGCCGACATCCCGCGGATGGCGCTGCCGCCGTGCCACGCGTTCTTCCAGTTCTACGTCGCCGACGGCGAGCTGTCCTGTCAGCTGTACCAGCGCAGCGCGGACCTGTTCCTCGGCGTGCCGTTCAACATCGCGAGTTACGCGCTGCTGACGCACATGATCGCCGAGCAGGTCGGCCTGCGCCCCGGCGACTTCGTGTGGACCGGCGGCGACTGTCACATCTACGACAACCACGAAGAGCAGGTCCGCAAGCAGCTCGCCCGGGACGCGCGGCCGTTCCCCACGCTGAGCCTCAAGCAGGCGGACAGCCTCTTCGACTACACCTACGACGACATCGCGCTCGACGGCTACGACCCGCACCCCGGCATCAAGGCGCCGGTGGCGGTGTGATCGGGCTGGTCTGGGCGCAGTCGGCGAACGGCGTCATCGGCCGCGACGGCGCGCTGCCGTGGCACCTCCCGGAGGACCTGAAACACTTCCGCGCGCTGACGTCGGGCGCGACCGTCCTCATGGGACGACGTACGTGGGAGTCGCTGCCGCCGCGGTTCCGCCCGCTGCCGGGCCGGCGCAACCTCGTGCTGTCGACGGCGCCGCAGGAGGGTGCCGAGACGTTCGCCGACCTGGCACCGGCACTGGCCGCGGTGTCCGGCGACGGCTGGGTGATCGGCGGGGCGGCGGTGTACCGGGCGGCGCTGCCGTTCGCGGACCGGATCGTGGTGACGGAGATCCGGGAGACCTTCGAGGGCGACACCCGGGCGCCGGAGGTCGGGCGGGCGCCGGACTCCGCGGGGGAGTGGCAGGAGTCGTCGACCGGACTGCACTACCGGTTCCTGACTTGGGGCTAGTTCGCGACTTTCCGCCGGTTGAAGCGGAAAGCGCCGAAGGTCAACTGGGAGCCGGGACCGCGAGCGCCGCCGAAACCGCGGTTCCCCCACCCGTCATGGGCTTGGGCGTCGTGGAACTCCTTGATTTCGTCCCGGTCAGGGTCGGCGTCGCCGCGTCAGGGCGAAGAAGACCGCGGACGCGGCCGCCAGTACCGCCGACAGGCAGATCAGGAAGATCGTGGCCCCGGCGAACTCCGGCGGGTCGCGGACGTCCCACAGCGTGACGTCCGGCCGGTCGGGGTCGTAGCGGATGGTGAGCCGGTCGCCGATTCCCGGCTGCGGATCCCGGGGGAAGTCGTCGAGTTCGGTGCTGACTTCGCGGCCGGTCGCGGTGGTGAAGCCGACGCTCAGCTTGTAGCCGCCGCGGATCGCCAGGACCTCCTGGACGGTCGCGACCGTCTCCACCCCGGAAGCACGCATGTGGGCCTGGTAGCGCTGCACGGCGAAGGCCCCGCACCCGACGGCCAGCGCCAGCACGAGCCCGGCGGCGGTGACCCAGAGCCGGGCCCGCCCGCGCAGTCCGCGCTCGCGCGGCCGGCGTCTGCGCGGTTTCCGGACCCAGGCGACCCGCACCGGCTCGTTCACGCCCCCATTATGGGCGACGCGAAGCGGCCCCGGGGAAAGATCGTCCCCGGGGCCGCAGCCAGCTTCGGATCAGTAGCCGTAGATCGTCTCGTAGATCTGCTGGCCGGCCTGGTTCGTCGCCGCGAGGCCGTTGGCCCACAGCGAGTTGACCCGGCTGCGCTCGGCGGAGTTCGGCACCGCGTTGGTGCAGGACGGGCCGGGGCCGCCGCCGGACATCAGTTCCGAGCACGGGCCCGAGTAGTGGTCGGGCAGCCCGAGGGCGTGCCCGGTCTCGTGTGCCGCGATGCGGGTCGGGTTGTACTGGCGGGCCTGGGTGTAGTCGATGAAGATGGTGCCGCTGCCGTGCCCGTTGGTCGAGGCGTAGGACCCGCGGGGGTCGTTGCCCTCGGTGTAGCGCAGGCTCGCGCCGGAGTTGCGCTCGACCAGTCTGACGTTGGTCACGCTGCGGTTCCAGTTGGCGGCACCGGCGTTGATCACCGAGCGGAACGACGGTGCGCTGGCGGTGCTGTAGTAGACCGTGGTGACGGCCGCTTCCTGCTGGGTGCCGGCCGGAGCGGCGGACGCGGTGCCCGCGGCGATCGGCGTCACGGCCAGGGCCAGCGCGACAGCGCCGGCCAGGGCGAACTTCCTCGACATCGGAAGACTCCTCGTAGGGGACGGGGATTTGCCGGATTTGCGCGCGCTGTCGAAAATTTACCTGGTGTTAGCGTCCACGGGAGCCGACTTCCGTAGGGCGGTGCGAGTGGTGATTTCCCAACACTAATTGCGGGTTGACAGGCCGTCCGTGGTGTCGGACGTCAGGTCGAGCAGCTGCTGTTCCAGCCTCCGCGCCGCGGCCACCGCGAGGCCGACCCCCCAGAGCGGGGCCGTGCTCGCTCCGTCCGCCGCCGCGACCACCAGGGTGACCACGTGGTCGGGGAGGCCGTCGTCGTGGAGGTCGCGGTCCCAGCGTTCGGCGTCCGCGCGGGCGAGTGCCGCGATTTCGGGGATCGAAATCAACTGGGCGATCAGCGCGATGTTCTCGCGCACGGCGACCTCGTCGTACGACGTGTCCAGCGATGCCCGGATGTAGGCGCGGGTCAGCCGGCCCGCGCGGGTGTCTTCCGGGTCGAGCGCCGCCAGCACCTCGGCGCGGAAGGTGTCCAGGATGTCCTGGGCGAGTGCGCGCACCAGGGCGTCCTTCGCGGGGAAGTGGTACAGGAGCCCGCCTTTCGACACCCCGGCCGCCTTGGCGATGTCGTCGAGCGACGCCGGGACACCCCGCGTGCGGATGACCGTCCCGGCCGCGTCGAGCAGCGCCCGGCGCGTCTCTTCCGGGCTGCGTCCGGCTTTTCGGGGCATGCTCAGTCCTTTCCGGACGGAATCGTACGCCAGGCGATCACCGCGGCGATGGCGGTGACGCCCGCGGCCGCGAGCGACGTCACCTGCATCGCGCCGGTGAAAGCCTCCCGGGCGGCGTCCGCGAGGTCCGACTCCGGGGCGAGCACCCTCGCCGCGGACGCCAGGGAGTCGCGTGCCTCGGCCGGGATCGGGCCGGCGGGCAGGAAACCGCGGTAGGCCACGGTGACCAGGGAGCCCAGGATCGCGATGCCCAGCGCCGCACCGAGTTCGTACGCCGTCTCGGAGATCGCCGACGCCGAACCGGCCTTGTCCGGCGGGACGGCCGACAACACCGAGTCGACGGTCAGCGTCAGCGCGAGTCCCACCCCGAGCCCGACCGGGACGAGCGTCAGGCCCAGCCACCAGTACTGCGGGAGCGGCTCGGCGACGGCGACCAGGGCCAGACCGAGTGCGGCGACAGCGAGGGCGGCGGCGACCGCGCGTCCCTGGCCGAGCCGCCGGACGACCACGCCGACGGCGGCCACGACGACGATCGACGCGAGCGTCGCCGGCATTTCCGCGAACCCGGCCCGCAACGGCGAGAAGCCGCGGACGAGCTGCAGGTACTGCGAGAAGAAGAACAGCAGGCCCATCAACGCGAAGACCGCGATGAAGCTCGCCAGGACCGCGCCGGTGAACGCGCCGTTGCGGAACAGGGTGACGTCGATCAGCGGATCGGCCGTCCGTCGCTGCCGGCGGACGAACAGGACACCCGAGACGACGCCGACGGCGGCCGCGACGGCCACCTGCGCGTCGATCCCCGAGCCGACGGCGTGCTTGACCGCGTAGACGAGCGGGACGATCGCGGCCATCGACAGGCCGGCCGAGAGCACGTCGAAGCGGCCCGGGTTCGGGTCGCGGGACTCCGGCAGCAGGAACGCGCCCGCGATGAGGAAGACGACGACGATCGGCACGTTGATCAGGAACACCGAGCCCCACCAGTAGTGCTCGAGGAGCGCGCCGCCGACGAGCGGGCCCAGCGCGATGCCGCCGCCGGACCCGGCCGACCAGACCGCGATGGCGCGGGTGCGCTCGCGCGGGTCGGGGAAAAGGGTGCGGATGAGTGACAGCGTGGACGGCATGATCGTCGCGCCGGCGATCCCGAGCAGCAGCCGGGCGAGGACGAGCACTCCGGCGGTGGGGGAGAACGCGGCCAGCGCGGACGCCAGCCCGAACGCCGCGGTGCCGATGAGCAGTACTCGCTTGCGGCCGAAGCGGTCGGCGAGGTTCCCGGCCGTGACGAGCAGACCGGCCAGGGCGAGGGAGTAGATGTCGCCGATCCAGAGGATTTCGATCGCGGTCGGCGCGAGCTCACGGGTGAGCGAGGGGACGGCGAGGTAGAGCACCGTGCCGTCGACCGCGAGCAGGAGCACGGCGCCGACCAGCACGCTCAACGCGGCCCACCGGTGGCGGTGGCTGAGGGGCCCGGCCGTTTCCCGGGTCGGCTGACTGGTGGTCATGCGGTTTACTATACCGTCTGGACGGTACAGTAAGCGGGCCGGAGTGAGTCATCGCACGGAGAGGGGTGGCCTCAGCTGTCCGGCTGGACGACCGGCCCGCGTCCGGACAGCGCCAGTTCCTCGGCGAGGATGAGGTTGACGTGCACGGAGGCGTGGCCCAGCACGCGCCGGGCCGCGGCGACCGCGGTCAGGGCCACGAGGATGCCGGTGCCCGCGAGCAGGCCCCCGACGGTGTCCCCGGGGATCACGGCGGCGACGGTGGCGGCCACGAGAACGGGCGGCCACCAGCGGGCGGGGTGGGCGTGCCGGGGCCGCCGGAGTCCGGCTCGCGTGGGTTGCCGGTGCAGGGCCATGTCGCCTCCGATCCGCCGCCGGGTGGTCCTGCATCATGACTGACCGGCTCGTCCGGGTTACCGGGTATCCGCGTTCCGTACACGATCGCCCGAAATCTCCGTCGAACGGCGCAATCGGCGCCTGCTGTGGGTGGCCCGGGCCGGCGTGGAGATCACCACATCGGGGCTCGAAGTCTGTTCGATCAAGTGTTAACCCGAGGTGCTTAGGATGGAGGGAGGAGGTGGACATGACGTCGGAGGAGCTGATGATCGAGTTCGCCTTGACGCGCCTCGACCACCCGGACCTGGACCTCGAGGACCTGGCGGCGCTCGTGGTGCGGCGGGGCGGGCCCGAGCGGGTGCTGGAGTTCGCTTCGGCGAACTTGGCGGAGCGAGGGGAGTTGAGGGCGGCACTGTTCCCGGCGGCGGTCGAGCACGTGCTGCGGGTGGTCCTCACGCTGCGGGGGCCTTCGGACTAGCTCGCGGGTCGGCTTTGCCGGGTGTCGCGGCTGGCTCTTGGCGGCGGCGGGGGACTGATCGGGGCGACCGGTCGTTCTCCTGGTGCCGACCCGGCCGCGCGGCGGATCCAAGTCCATCAGCGGGAGGGGCGACCGGTCGTTTGGTCGCTGTGCGGGCCGGATGCGCTGGGCTCCGGAGTGACCGCTCCTAAGCCCCACCTGCTGCCCGCCGCAGGCCGCGGCGGTCGAACACCAGCTCCCGAGCCGTCCCCAGCGCCGTGGCGATCGCCCCCGCCAGTACCGCGTCCTCACCCAGCTGCCCGGCGACGATCTCCGGCACCACCGGCACCGTCGCCGCCAACGCCCGCCGCATCGGGGGCACCAGCAAGTCCGCGTTGCCCCCGATCCCGCCGCCCAGCACGATCAACCGCGGGTCGAGCACCGCGGTGACCGCCGCGACCACGTAAGCCAGCTTCTCCGCTTCCTCCGCAACCACCCGAAGCGCCCGCGAATCCCCGTCCCGGGCCAACCGGAACACGTCCTTCGCCGACCGCGCCGGCAAGCCCGACGATCGAGCCGCCTCGACCACCGCCTGGCCCGCGGCCGCCGTCTCCATCGGGCCCGGCCGTCGCGTGCCCGCCTCCGCCGGCGGGACGGGCCCGAACGGCAAGTCCGCGATCTCGCCCGCCGCGCCGTGGGCTCCGCGGAACAGGCGGCCTTCCACCAGCAGCCCCATGCCGATCCCCGTGCCGACCGTCAGGCACACCAGCACGTCCACGCCCAGCGCCGCCCCGAGGGCGTGCTCGCCCACCGCGCACAGGTTCGCGTCGTTCTCCACCACGACGTCCGAACCCGCCGTCGCCAACGCCGCGACCAGCTCGTGCAGCAGCCCGCGCCGCTCCCAGCCCGGCAGGTTCGGCGCGCGGTGGACCGTCCCGGTCGCCGGGTCGGGGACGCCGGGTGTGCCGACCACCGTCGAGACGACGTCGCCGGGGGTGAGCCCGGCCGAAGTCACCGCCCGTTCGACGGATTCGCTGACGGTGCGCACCAAAGCGCTCGCGGAGCGGCACCGGTTGGGCTCGTCGAGCCGCGCGACGATGCTGCCCTCCAGGTCGGCCACGGCGATCCGGATCGCCCGCCGCCCGATGTCGACGCCGACGACGTGCCCCGCGTCCGGCGCGGCCCGGTAGACGACCGCCGCGCGGCCCGGGCCGGCCAGGCTGTGGCCAGTGGTCCGGACCAGTCCGTGCTGCTCGAGATCGAGGAGCGCCTGTCCCACGGTCGGTTTCGACAGCCCCGTCGCGGCCGCGATCTGCGGTCGGGTCGCTTCGCCCTGTCCGCGCAGCCGCTCCAGCACCACGCGCTGGTTCAGCGCCCGCATGGTCGCCGGGGTTCCCACCTGCGGCCCGATTCGCCCCACGACGTCCCCATCTCCGATCCGCGTTGCCGCAAGTTTATCCACGGAACTCTTTCGACTCCGCACGTTCTATGTTAAGAAACTTTACTAACTACTAGACGGAGGCACGCCGTGAGTTCACCCACTCGCTCAGGGGAGCCGCAACCCGCCCTTGAGCGCAAGATCGGCCCGCTGCAGGCCACCGCGATCAACATGACCCAGATGTGCGGTATCGGCCCGTTCGTCACGATCCCCGCGATGGTCGCCACCATGGGCGGCCCGCAGGCGATGTTCGGCTGGATCATCGGGGCGATCGTCGCGCTGGCCGACGGGCTCATCTGGGCCGAGCTCGGCGCCGCGATGCCGGGCGCCGGCGGCACCTACCTGTACCTGCGCGAAGCCTTCCAGTACCGCACCGGACGGCTGATGCCGTTCCTGTTCGTCTGGAGCGCGGTGCTGTTCATCCCGCTGATCATGTCCACCGGCATCATCGGCCTCGTCCAGTACCTCGGCTACCTGATCCCCGGCGTCACCGACGACGCGGGCACGACGGCCCTGGGCAAGATCATCGGCGTCGGCATCACGCTCGTCATCGTCGCCGCGCTGTTCCGCAAGATCGGCCAGATCGGCAAGCTCACGACGGTCCTGTTCGTGGTCATGCTCATCGCCGTGCTGACCACGATCGTCGCGGCGTTCTCGCACTTCAGCGGCGCGCAGGCGTTCGCGTTCACGCCGGGCGCGTTCAGCTCGGCCGGTGAAGGCACGTTCTGGGGCGGCCTCGGTGCCGGCCTGATCATCGCCATCTACGACTACCTCGGCTACAACACGACGGCCTACCTCGGCGGCGAGGTCCGCTCGCCCGGCCGGACGATCCCGCGGTCGATCCTCTTCTCGATCGTCGGCATCATGAGTCTCTACTTCCTGCTGCAGGTCGGCGTGCTCGGCTCGGTTCCGCTGGAGGAGCTGAAGACCGCCACCTCGGTCGCCTCGACCGTGCTGGAGCAGGCGTGGGGCTCCGTGACGGCGAAGATCGTCACCGTCTTCATCATCGTCGCGGCCATCGGCTCGGTGTTCGCCGGCCTGCTCGGCGGCTCGCGTGTGCCCTTCGAAGCCGCGCGGGACAAGGTGTTCCTGTCGATGTTCGGCAAGCTGCACCCGAAGCTGAACCTGCCGACGGCCGGCGTGCTCACCATGGGCGCGATCACCATCATCGGCTCGCTGTTCACGCTGACCGACGTCATCAACGCGGCCGTCGCCACCCTGGTCGTCATCCAGTCGCTGGCCCAGGTCGCGGCCATCGTGACGCTGCGCCGCCGCCAGCCGAACCTCAGGCGGCCCTACCGGCAGTGGCTCTACCCGGTGCCGACGATCGTCGCGCTGGTCGGCTGGGTCTACATCTACGTCTCCGCGACCTGGCTCTCGATCGGGCTGTCGCTGGGCTGGATCGCCGTCGGCGCGCTCGCTTACCTCGTCTACGCCAAGACCGAGAAGACGTGGCCGTTCGGACCCAAGGAGATCAAGGAGGCCTTCGCCTCCACCGAACCCGAAGGGGCTCAGGCATGACGAAGAAGCTCGCGGCGCTGGCCGCGCTGCTCCTGGTGCCGGGGGTGCTCAGCGTGGCCCCGCCGGCCTCGGCGCAGGACGTCCACGCCGAAGCGGCGAAACCGCACGGCCTCAGCACGATCGGCCTGCAAGGCTGGCAGGTGCTCACCACCGCCGACGTCAAGGACGGCGGCGACAAGGTCTCCACGCCCGGGTACGCCACCCGCGGCTGGCTGCCGGTCAAGCCGGACGACGCGGGCGCGCCGGGCACCGAGATCAACGCCCTGGTGCAGAACGGCAAGTGCCCGGACGTCTTCTACTCCGACAACATGCGCAAGTGCTTCGGGTACGTCGACAAGCTCGGCCCCGTCGTCACGAAGCCGTTCTCCGACCCGTGGTGGTACCGCGCCGACTTCACCCCGGACTTCAAGAACGGCCAGCACGCGAAGCTGACCATCCCGGGCATCGTCGGCGAGGGCGACGTCTGGGTGAACGGCAAGCTCGTCGCGTCGAAGGACGTCGTGAGCGGCGCGTTCGCCGGGCACACCTTCGACGTCTCGAAGCTGGTGAAGCCGGGCAAGAACACCCTGGCGATCAAGGTCTACCCGAACAACCCGCTGAAGATGTACACGCTCGACCAGGTCGACTGGGGCCAGATCCCGCCGGACAACAACACCGGCATCCAGTTCCCGCCGACGCTGCAGGTCGGCGACGCGCTCACCGGCGACAACGCGCACGTCGTGCAGGACAACGCGCCCGACCTGTCCAGCTCGAAGCTGACGGTGAAGGTCGACGTCACCAACGACGCGGCGAACCCGCAGACCGGCGATGTCGCCGCGACGGTCACCGCGCCGTCGGGCGCGCCGGTCGTCGTCCACCAGCGGGTGACGATCCCGGCGAACACCAAGCGGACGGTGACGTTCGCGCCCGTGAAGATCAACCACCCGCAGGTCTGGTGGCCGTACTCGATGGGCGACCAGCCGCTGTACACGCTGACCACCGCGGTGTCGCAGGACGGCGTGCTGTCGACGTCGTCCAAGAGCACGTTCGGCATCCGCACGGTGACCTCGCGCCTGGTCGGCAAGTCCGCGCCGCTGCCCGAGGGCGCCCGCCAGTTCACGATCAACGGCAAGGACTTCGTCTTCCGCGGCGGCGGATTCGCACCGGACCTGTTCCTGCGCTACGACTCGGCCGACACCGCCCACCAGATCGCGCTGATCAAGAACATGGGCCTCTCCGGCGTCCGCCTCGAGGGCCACGACATGCCGCAGGACTTCTACGACCAGGCCGACCGCGCCGGGCTGCTCGTCATCGGCGGGTTCCTGTGCTGTGACGCCTGGCAGCCCGAGGACGCCTCGACGCTGACCGAGCGCGACTACCGGATCATGCACGATTCGGCGTACACCATCGCGCAGGGCGAGCGGAACCACCCGAGCGTCTTCAACTACGGCTGGAGCGACAACGAGCCGGTGCCGCGCCAGGAGTCCGAGACGCTGAAGGCGTTCAAGGAGGCCGATTTCCAGGTGCCGGTGATCGCGTCGGCGGAGTACAAGAGCACGCCGACCCTGGGCAACTCGGGGGAGAAGGAAGGCCCGTACGACTGGGTCCCGCCGTCCTACTGGTACGACACTTCGCACTTCGACGCTACCGATGACAGCCGCACCAACGCCGGTGGCTCCTGGGGCTTCGCGAGCGAGCAGAGCGCCGGGCACACCGTGCCGACGCTCGACTCGATCAAGCGGTTCCTCTCGCCGACCGAGCAGGCGAAGCTGTGGCAGGACCCGGCGTACAACCAGTACCACGCGAACTTCGAGCCGGACCACGGCGGCTACGCGTTCGGCACGCTGTACACGCTGGACCAGTCGATCACCCAGCGGTACGGGAAGTGGAACTCGCTGAAGTCCTATGTGGACCTGGCGAACATCGCGAACTACGAGAACACCCGCTCGCAGTTCGAGGCGTTCCTGCACCACTCGACGGACAAGAACAACCCGTCGACCGGTGTCGTCTACTGGCAGCTGAACAAGGGCTGGCCGACGCTGCTGTGGTCGCTCTACAACGACGACGGCGACCAGGCGGGCGCGTTCTTCGGCGCCAAGAAGGCGAACAAGCCGCTGCACGCGATCTACGGCTACGACAACGGCTCCGTGACCCTGGACAACCTCGGGGCGACGACGCAGGCGGGGCTTTCGGTACAGGCTCGCGTCCTCGACACCGCGGGCAAGGTCCTCGACGACCAGACGGCTTCCGGGCTCGCGCTCGCTTCGCAGGGTGTCAAGACCGGCGTCCTGAAGCCGAAGGTGCCGGCCGAGACGAAGGCGCCGGCGCCCGCGCAGGTCTACTTCGTCGAGCTGCAGGTGAAGCAGGGCGGGAAGGTCGTCGACCGGAACGTCTACTGGCTCTCGACGCAGAAGGACGTCGTCGACTGGGGCAAGACGCTGGGCAACCCGCAGGCGACGCTGTCGCAGTACAGCAACCTGCAGGCCCTGCAGAACCTGCCCAAGTCGCAGGTCAGCGCCGTCGCCTCGACCCGCGCGAACGGTGGCGACCTCGTCTCCACGGTGACCGTGACGAACACGTCGAAGACGCCGGGGGCGGCGTTCTTCCTGCGGGCCGACGTCCGCCGCGGCACGCCGGACGGGCACGAGGGACCGGGTGACAACCAGCTCGCGAACGCGACCTGGGACGACAACGACATCACGCTGTGGCCGGGCCAGTCGCAGACGCTGACCGTCACCTACAAGGCGGCCGACCTGCGGGGCGCGGTGCCGGTGATCAGCGTCGACGGCTTCAACACCGGCCGGATCGTGGTGCGGGCGGCCGGCGGGTACGGCCACCACGGGGACGCGGCCGTCGCGCCGCAGATCGAGGGGTTCAGGGAGTGACTGAGGAACGGATTCTCGGGATCGACTTCGGCGGCACGAAGGTGGCGCTGGGGCTCGCCGACCACGACGGGAACCTGCTGGCCACCCGCCGGCTGGACACCGACGCGCAGGCGGGGGCCGAGCAGGTGGTGGTGCGGGCACTCGCCGGGGCGCGTGCGCTCCTGGCCGAGTCGGGCGCAGTACCGGCCGCGATCGGTGTCGTCAGCCCGGGAATCGTGCTGCCGGACCGGATCCTGCTGGCACCGAACGTGCCGGGCTGGGAAGAGCTGCACCTGGCCGAGCTGGTGGCCGCCGAGTTCCCGGCCGTGCCGATCTCGGTCGGGACGGACGCGAAGGCGGCGGCACTGGCGGAGTGGCGCTGGGGAGCGCTGGCCGGGGCCGACCCGGCGGTGTTCCTGTCCCTGGGCACCGGCATCGCGGCGGCGGTGCTGGTCGGCGGCCGGTTGCTGACCGGCGCCAACGGAGCTGCGGGCGAGATCGGGTACAACCTGCTCTCGCCGCAGGACACCGAGGGTTTCGCAAGCGGAGCGGCGCCGCTTGAGGAAGCCGTCGGTGGGCGTGGGCTGGGCGGCCGGGCGAGCGAGTTGCTCGGCCGCCCGGTCACCGCGGGCGAGCTGTTCGCGCTGGCCAAGGAGAACGTCGAGGCGAAGGAACTGGTGACGGCGGCGCTCGACGAGCTGTCGATGCACGTGGCGAACCTGGCGATTTCCCTGGACCCGCAACGCATCGCGGTCGGCGGGGGGTTGGTGCGCTCGGCGGATGTGCTGTTGCCGGCTCTGGCGGACCGGTTGGCGCACGCGGTGCCGTTCCCGCCGGAGCTGGTGTCGGCACGCTTCGACCAGGACGCGGCGTTGCTGGGAGCGGTGGCGCTGGCCCTGGGCGGTTAGGCGTCCGGGTGGCGAGCCGGTGCCCCGACCCGGTTCGCCACCCGGTTTCAGTCCGGGAGGCCGGAGGGCGTTCGCGCTCTCCGGCCTTCTCTGCGTCGACCGATGCAGGCGGCTCTCGTCAGTGGATAACTGTGCGGTCTCGACCGGCTAACAGGATCGATACGGCGGTTGCGGCCGACCACAAGATGGCGATTCCCAGGAGCGTTGTGAAAAGGAATGGGAGTCGTCGTGGATGCGGATCTGATCATCTCGCTCGTTACCGCGGCTGCGGCGTCCGGCCTCGTCAAGGCGGTGGCGTCGATAGGGCTCGAATGGCAAAGGCGAAGGAAGCGGAAAAAGATCAAGATATCCCGGGACGGTGAACCCGCGGAAATCGACTTGGACGAACCCGAGCAAGCAAGGATCTACGCCGCCGAATACCTCTCTCGCCACGGCAAGAAGGAATCCGGAGGTGGCGAGTGACGCAGCCATCTCGTCGGCAGGGCAAGCAGCCCGCCGAGCCGTTCGTGGGTCCGACCGGCAAGCCCCTGCAAGCCGGTATCGGCGGAGCGGGCGGTGGAACGATCATGGTCACGATCGCGCAGGCCTTCGGCACGCACACCGTCCACGGCCAAATCATCTTGTACGCCGCGCCGACGGTGTCGGTGATCGCCGGGGCTGTCTTCTTCGAGCTGAAGTTCAGGGCCGAGCGCATGACCGAGAAGTCACGGATCAAGGCGGCCAGGAAAACCTTGGTTAAGCAGAAGGAGGATCCCAACACCACGGCCAGCTACAAGCAGGAACTCGACAAGATGATCGAGGAAATCGATCGCACCGTAGCGAATGCCGAGGTGGCGCGAGTCAAAACCAAACACAGCTCGATCCGCTAACGCGCGGCCTCGGCCGTCGCCAGTTCGGTGCGGTGGAAGGCCGCCGGGGAGAGCTGGAACCACACCAGCACCGCGCTCACCGCCTGGATCGCCGCCACCACCAGCCAAACGCCCCGCAAGCTCCAGTGCGCCGCCACCAAACCGCCGGTCAGCGCACCCAGCGGCGTCAACCCCCAGGCCAGCGCCCGATGGCTGGTCAGCACTCTCCCCAGCAGCGGGGCCGGCGTGAAGCGCTGGCGGCTGGACTGCGAGCAGACGTTCCAGACCAGCACCGTCGACGTCAGGAAGACCAGCACCACGCCGATCAGCGGCGGCCACGGCGGCAGCACCGCCAGCAGGAGCGGCGCCACCGCGCCGAGGCTCTGCGCTCCCCGCATCGACCACGAGTACCCGAACCGGTCGACGATCTTCTGCACCACGAACGACGACGCCACCCAGCCGACCGCCAGGCAGGCGAGCAGCAGGCCGTAGCCGACCGAACCGACGTGCAGCACCTGCGTCGCGTACAGCACGAACATGGAGTTGCCGGCACTGGCGGCGAACGAGCCGAGCGCGACGTTGATCGTGATCGACCGCAGCAGCGGCGTCCGGACCAGGTGCGTGAGCCCGGCGGAGAGGTCGCGCAGCGGGTGGGTCCGCGCGATGGTCCTCGCCTCGGACGGGATGCGCCGCGCCAGGAGGAGGGCGGCCAGCGCGCAGCCGGCGGCCAGCCACGCGGGCGCCCCGGCGCCGACGGCGATCAGGAACCCGGTCAGCGGCGGCACGACGAACTGCACGACACCCCGGTCGATCACGGTCAGGCGCGCGTTCGCGTGGGCGAGCCGGTCCGGCTCGACGAGCTCGGGAACGAGCGCCCCGCTGGCGCCGTCGCCGAGCACCTGCGCGGAGGTGACGACGAAGGCGACGATCAGCAGCACGGGCAGGCTGAGCAGCCCGGCCGTCGCGACGACGGCGAGCACCAGCGCGGCCCCGACCTGGACGGCGTAGGCCCAGGCGAGCACGGCGGTGCGCCGCACGCGATCGATCAGCACGCCGGCGAAGAGAGAAAGCAGCAGCCACGGCGCCTGCCCGGCGATGCCGACGAGCGAGATCTCCCGCGGATCGGTGGTGAGGGAAACGGCGAGCAAGGGGAGCGCGGCGAGCATCAGCCCTTCGGCGGAGGAACCGGACACCGCGACGGCCTGCAGCCGCACCCACCTGTTCGTCACGCGTGCCGCCCCATGATCGGCAGTGTGCCGAAAAGTCGTGAGCAAGCCAAACGATTTACCGCCCCGGGGTGACCGATGTCGCCGGCTCGCGGCGTCGTAACGCCGGGCCGCGAATCCGAGACTCACCCCGGTGAGCTTCCCGGTCGCCAGGCGCGGCCGGTCCGGATCCGAAGGGAACAAGTTGCGCAGGCGAAGTGAAACCGAGCGGGTCGATCCGACGGTCCAGGCAGCGCGCATCACCCGTCGTGGCACGCTGATCACCGCCATGGCCACGGTCATCGCGGCGTTGATCGGCGGCCTTTTCGCGGCCTACAAGGTCGGCAACGACCAGGGAGTGGCCGACGCGCCGCCCCGGACGGTGACCGTCACGGCCACGAAGCCCGGGACCGCGCCGCCGCCCACGTCCACCGGCGCGGCGCAGGCGAGCGAGGTGTCCACCCAGGTGCGGCTCGAATCCGGCACCGGGGTCGACATCGACGCGCCGGACGCGCGCGCCGTGGAAACCAGCGGCCCGAACGGGGACTTCGACCTGTACTTCTCCGACCCGGGGCTCATGGTCAGCCGATCGGCGATGTACTACTACAACGGCGGCGAGAACACGGCGGGCGTCGCGTGTCCCAAGGCGGTGGCCAACGACAAGCCCGCCCCGGGCGGGCCGGTCGTGCTGTCGGCCGGGAGCGAGTTCTGCGTGCGGACCTCGGCGGGCAAGGTGGGCTGGGTCAGCTGCAACGACGTCAAGCCGTCCAGCGACCACACCGGCTACATCGTCCTGAACTACCGGCTGTTCGCCACGACCTGACCCGCCGGGGTCAGCGCCGCACGCGGGTCGACTCGCGGACGACCAGCTCCGGGGTGAACACGACCGCCTGGTGCTCGACCGTCGTGTCCGCCGTCTCGTTCAGCAGCAGCTCGGCCGCCGTGCGGCCGAGCCGCTGGGCCGGCTGGCGGACCGAGGTCAGCGGGACCGCCGCCGCGCCCGCGAACTCGATGTCGTCGTAGCCCACGATCGCCATCTCCTCCGGGATGCGGACGCCCGCGCCGACCATGGCCTGCAGGACTCCCAGTGCCAGCAGGTCGTTCGCGCAGAACACCGCCGTCGGCCGGGGGCTCGTGCCCAGCAGGCGGGCACCCGCGTCGCGGCCGGAAGAGACGTCGAGGCCGATCGCCTCCAGGACCGTCAGCTCCGCTCCCGAATCCGTCAGCGCCGTGCGGACGCCCTGCTCGCGGTCGCGGCACTGGGCGAGGATCGCGGGGCCGTTGACGAACGCGATGCGCCGGTGGCCGGTCTCCAGGAGGTGGCGGGCCGCGAGCGCGCCGCCCGCGATGTCGTCCACCGCGACCGAGCTCGCCTCCGACGTCGGCGCCTTGCGGTCGACGAACACGTACGGCGTGCCGCTGCGGCGGAACGCGCGCAGGGCCTCGCCGGACGTCCCGACCGGGCTCAGCAGCACGCCGCGGACCCGCTGCTCGGCGAACATCGCCAGGTAGGACGCTTCGAGGTCGGACCGCTGGCCGCTGTTGCAGGTGATGATGTTGAGGCCCTCGGCGTGGGCGGCCTGCTCGGCGCCGCGGGCGACGTCGACGAAGAACGGGTTGCCGAGGTCGAGCACGAGCAGCCCCATGATCCGGCTGCGGCCGGCGCGCAGCTGCCGCGCCGACTCGTCGCGGACGTAGCCGAGCTCTTCGATCACCGACAGGACCCGGTTCCGGGTGGCCACCGCGACCACGTGCGGCCGGTTGACCACATTGGACACCGTGCCGATCGAGACGCCGGCCCGCTTCGCGACGTCCTTGATGCCGACCAAAGCACCCCCTCGCAGAGAAAGCGCGAGCCTACCACGCGTATGAAACGTTTCAGCCAGATCTGATCTGGCATCGCGTCTCGCGCCTTCCGGTCGGCAGGCGAAAGGAGGCCGGAATGGACGGTGGACCGCTGCGGGTGGTGGTGCTGATCGGCAGCACCCGCGAAGGCCGCGCCGGCGCGCGTGTCGGCCGGTGGTTCACGGCCGCGGCGGGCCGGCGGACGGGGCTCGACCTCGACCCCGTCGACCTCGCCGAGGCGGACCTCCCGGCGGCCTACCCGGCGGAGCCGACGCCGGGGCTGACCCGGTTCCGGGAGCGCATCGGCCGGGCGGAGGCGTACGTCGTCGTCACGCCCGAGTACAACCGCAGCTTTCCCGGGCCGCTCAAGCAGGCGATCGACTTCGCCTACGACGAGTGGCACGCGAAGCCGGTCGGCTTCGTCTCCTACGGCTACCGGGCCGGCGGCCGTCACGCCGTCGCGCAGCTTCGGGACGTCTTCCTGGAGCTGCACACCGTGACGATGCGCGACGCGGTCGCCCTCGACCTGCTCGCGCCGTCGTTCGACGACGAGCGCGTGCCGGCCCTGCTCGACGAACTCACCTGGTGGGGGCTCGCGCTGCGCGACGCCCGCCGGACCCACCCCTACTGCGCGTGAAAGGACCGCAGATGACCTCACCCGCGATCGAAACCTCCGGGCTCGTCAAGGTTTTCGGTGACACCCGGGCCGTCGACGGCGTCGACCTCGTGGTGCCCGCCGGGACCGTCTACGGCGTACTCGGCCCCAACGGTGCCGGCAAGACCACGACCGTCCGGATGCTCGCCACCCTGCTCCGCCCGGACGGCGGCGAGGCCCGCGTGTTCGGCCGTGACGTCGTCCGCGAGGCCGACGCCGTCCGCGGCCGGGTCAGCCTCACCGGCCAGTACGCGTCGGTGGACGAAGACCTGACCGGCGCCGAAAACCTGGTGCTGCTGGGCCGGTTGCTCGGCCACAGCCGCCCGGCGGCGCGTGACCGGGCCGCGCAGCTGCTGGCGGCGTTCGGCCTCACCGAAGCCGCCGGCAAGCAGGTCAAGCAGTACTCCGGCGGCATGCGGCGGCGGCTCGACATCACCGCGAGCATCCTCAACACACCGGACCTGCTGTTCCTCGACGAGCCCACGACCGGGCTGGATCCCCGCAGCCGCAACCAGGTCTGGGACATCGTGCGCGCGATCGTCGCGCAGGGAACGACCGTGCTGCTGACCACGCAGTACCTCGACGAAGCCGACCAGCTGGCGTCGCGGATCGCGGTGATCGACCACGGCCGCGTGATCGCCGAAGGCACGCAGGGGGAGCTGAAGGCGTCGGTCGGCGCCGGCGCGATCCACCTGCGGCTGCGCGACGCGGCGCAGCGCGAGGCCGCCGAGGGCGTGCTGTCCCGGGTGGTCGACGCCGCCGTCCAGCGCGAACCCGACCCGGTGGCGCTGACCGCGCGGCTCACCGCCGCGGCCGGCGACACGGCGGCCGCGGAACAGTCCGCCCGCGCGCTGGCCGAGCTGGCGGCCGCGGGGATCACCGTCGACACGTTCTCACTCGGCCAGCCCAGCCTCGACGAGGTGTTCCTGGCCCTGACCGACCACACCGCGAGTGGAGAGGAAGCAGCGTGAGCGTCACCGCAGTCAAGGAAACCGAACTCGCCGCGCCCAAGGCCGAAGACCTGGCGGCGGTGCTCGTCGCGACCCGGCGGCCCCCGCGGCCGGGGGCGCTGTCGACGTCGTTCACCTTCGGCTGGCGGGCCGTGCTGAAGATCAAGCACGTGCCCGAGCAGCTGTTCGACGTGACCGCGTTCCCGATCATGATGACGCTGATGTTCACGTACCTCTTCGGCGGCGCGCTGGCCGGTTCGCCGGGGGAGTACCTGCAGTTCTTCCTGCCCGGCATCCTCGCGAGCAGCGTCGTGATGATCACGATGTACACGGGGATCGCGGTCAACACGGATATCGAGAAGGGCGTGTTCGACCGCTTCCGGACGTTGCCGATCTGGCGCCCGTCGGCGATGGTCGGCTACCTGCTGGGGGACGTGCTCCGGTACTTGATCGCCTCGGTGGTGATCATGCTGGTGGGCCTGGTGCTGGGCTTCCGCCCGGGCGGCGGGTTCCCGGGCGTCGCGGCGGGGGTGGCGCTGCTGCTGGTGTTCTCGTTCGCGTTCTCGTGGGTGTGGACGATGTTCGGGCTGCTGCTGCGCAGCGAGAAGTCGGTGATGGGGGTCAGCATGATGGTGATCTTCCCACTGACGTTCCTGTCGAACATCTACGTGAGCCCGGAGACGATGCCGGGGTGGCTGCGGGTGTTCGTGGACATCAACCCGATCTCGCACCTGGTGACGGGCGTGCGGTCGATGATGGCGGGCATGTGGGACGTGCCCGCCGTGCTGATCACGCTGGGCGCGTCGGTGTTGCTGGTGGCGGTGTTCGGGACGTTGACGATGCGGCTCTACAACCGCAAGTGACCGCGGGTGAAGAGGGTGAACTCGATTTCGTCGGCGGCGTGGCCGCCGGTGCGCGCCCAGCGGGCGAGCAGGCTGCAGTATCGCTCGTAGGTCACCGCCGGCCAGGGCCCGATGCGGTGGAGCGATTCCCACCCGCAGTGCTCGCGCAGCGCGGTCGCGACCACCCGGTCGAGGATGAGGCACGGGTGGTCCGGCTCGCCACCCCCGGCGAAGTACAGGAACTTCGTGAAGAACGACGGACCGAAGAACCGGAACGTGTTCAGCCGTCCGGGGCGCATCAGGGCGAAGGCGCGCGCCGGGTCGACCCGCGAGACCGCCGCGGCCTCGGTCAGGAGCGCCCTGGCGGCATCGACGTCCTCGGCGATGCTGTCCAGCCGGCGGGCGCTCTGCCGCAAGTGGGAGCCACAGCCCCAGGCCAGGGTGCGCCACAGCAGCGTGAACACGTCGTCGGCCGGCGCCCACACCTCGGCGCGCGTCAGGGACGGCCCGGCCGGACGCTCGCCCGGCAGCTCTCGCCGGTCGAGCTCTTCACGCCACCACGCGGCGCGGATGGAGACGCAGTGCTCCTCGACCGCCTGCCGGCGGGGAGCCGTGGGAACCGCCCACGCCGGGAGGGCCAGGGGAGTCAGGTCGGTCATCGTCACGGCAAGGGGGTCGCTCGCCGGGCGTGGGCGTTACGGCCGGCTTCCAGCGCGAGCCGAACGGCGCACGCGGTCTCAGCTCGCGGCGGGTGGCCGGGGAGATCACAGGCGCCAGCGGACCTCCCGGTCCGGGGCGTAGCGGCACGACGAACCGGTCGTCACCGTCGCGTTGAGGTGGCCGGCCAGTTCCGGGTGCGAGTCCGCGAGCTTGCGCAGCGTGTCGCGGATGCGGGCCGTCACCGCCTTGCGGGCTCGCTCCGCCTCGTCACCGAGGCGGCGGGTCCGGCCGCCCAGGCCGGCGGCCGTGCGCAACTCGGCCAGCAGTGCCTCGCGTTCGCGGTCCAGGTCCGCCGCCAGGCGGTCTTTGCCGAGGGTCGTCGCTTCGTCGATCTCCGCGTCGAGGTGGTCGAGGCGAAGGCGGTAGGCCGACTTCGCCGCCTCGTCGAGGACCGGGTCGCCGCCCAAGCGCCGCGCGGCGACCACGGTCTCTCCGCCTTCCGGTGCGAGCAGGCGGACCGCGGGGATCTCGGCGCCGGGGGAGCCGAGCAGGATGTGCAGGTCTCGCAAGCCTTTCGCGTCCGGCACCCGGACCTCGCGTCCGGCGAACCGCAGCGTCCACACCTCGCCGGTCCGGCGGAACTCGTCGGACGGGACCGGTGCGGGAGCCGACGGCGAGGCGGCCAGGTGGGCCATGCCCAGCTCCGACGCCTCCGCTCGGACCGCCGCCGTCACCGCGGCCGACCGTTGCGCGTCGCCGGGGGCGCCCCGGGCCGCCAGCGCGGACGCGAGGCGGGCGCGAGCCTCCGCCGCCCACGGGCGCAGGCGCATCCGGTCCGCCGAGGCCGCCGCGGCCGTCAAACGCGAGACGGCGGCATCGTGGCGGCCGAGGGCGGCTTCGAGGAGGCCGGCCCAGAGGTCCACCGGCCCGCTGATCTCGCAGCCGTACAACGCCACCAGCCACTCGCCGGAGTACGGCGTCAGCTCGCCCAGAAGCCGTTCGCACGCCTCACGGTCGCCGGTCAGCGCGGCCGCCTGAGCCTGGTAGCGCAGCCACATCGGGGCGAACTCGCGGGAGAACGGCCCGGTCACCTGGCGGGTCGCGTCCCCTCGCTGGACCGCCGCCAGCGCCGCCAGCAGGTCCGGGTGCGGGTGGTCGCCGGCGGCCACCCGCGCGGTGTGCGCGGCCAGGTCGTCGAACCGGCCCTGCAGCAGCAGGTAGCTCCAGCGCACGTGGTCCACCATGTACCCGAACTCGCGGCCGTACAGCTCCTCGACGCGGTCCAGGTCCGCGTGCGCCTCGGCGAAGCGGCCGCGCAGCGCGCCGACGATGCTGCCGTCGAGCAGCGCCGCGAACTCGGCGCCGGGAAGGCCGCTGCCGACCGTCAGCCCCCGGAGCACCCGGTACTGGTCGAGGTAGCGCGGGTCGCCCTGCTCCAGCAACGCGACCCACTTCAGCGACGCCGCGAAGAACTCGTTCTCCCGATCGCCCGTCCGCCGCGCCAGCACGGCCAGCTCGTCGGTCAGCCGCTCCCGCTCCCGCGCGCTGCCCGGGCCCCAGATCAGGTCGTGACGCGCCCAGAGCGTGAACGACAGCTCCTGGTCGTCTTCGCCGTCGCGAGCCAGCACCGCCGCTCGCGCGGTCAGCTCGAGCGTGACGCGGTCGAGCGACAGCGGCTCCGCCGGCTTCCCCGCCAGTCGTTCGTGCGCCGCCACCAGCAAGTCCGACGTCAATGCGAGGCGCGATCCGGTCGGTGCGGTGCGGGACAGCGTGAGCGCGGCCCGCGCGAGCAGCGCGTCGTCGTCGAGCTCACGCACCAGCGCGACCGCCTCTTCGAAGACGCGCCACGCCTCTTCGTCTTCGCCGCGGCGGCACAGCGTGATGCCGAGGTCGAGCGCGATCACGACCCGCCGCCGCGGCTCGGCCGCCCTCTCGAGCGCCCGCCGGTAGTGGCCGGCGGACTCGTCGTTCGCCAGCCGCGCGCTCGCGTCCCGCGCCGCCGCCACCAGCAGCTCGGCCGCGCGCTCGGCCTCGACCTCGTCGCCGGCGAGGTAGGCGTGGCGGGCGCGATCGGCCGCGAACACCAGCGGCACCAGGTCGGGTTCCGCGTCGAGCGCGCGGACGACCGCGGCGTGTCTTCGCCGGACCTCGGCCGGCTCCAGCTCGGCGTACCGCGACTCCCGCACGAGGTCGTGGGCGAAGGCGAACCGGCCGTCGCCGACGGCCGTCACCAGCCGCGCCGTGGCCGCGCGGGCGAGCAGCTGGTCGATCTCCGGCACCGGCACCCCGGTCAGCGCCGCGAGGATCCGGCGGTGGAACTCCCGGCCCAGCACCGCGGCGTCGGTCAGCAACCGCGTGACCGGCGCCGGCAGCAGGGAAAGCCGCCGCTGCAAGGCATCCCGGACGCCGGGCGCGACGGCCGACACCGGGCTGCCGCTGTGCCACAGGCGCGCGGTCTGCTCGACGAAGAACGGGTTTCCGCCGGTCCGCAGGTGCACCTCGGCGGCCAGCGCGGGGTCCGGCTCGGTGCCGGCGGTGCGGCTCATCAGCTCGGCCACCTCGTCCGGCGCGAGCCCGGTGAGCGTCACCGTGGTCGCCTTCGCCACCAGCGGCAGGACGAGCTCGCGCAGCGGGTGGCCGGGTGCCTCGACCTCGACGTCGCGGTACGCGCCGACGAGCAGCAGCCGCTCGAACCACGTGTGCCGGGCGGCGAACTCCAGCAGCCGCAGCGACGCCGCGTCGGCCCAGTGCAGGTCGTCGAGCACCACGACGACCGGGCGGTCGTGCGCCGCCGCGGCCAGCGCGGTCGTGACCGCGTCGTGCAGCCGGAAGCCGTCCGAGCCCGCCGTTTCGCCGAGCAGTGCCGACAGCGTCGCCGTGTCCAGCCGCGCCCACTCCTCTTCCGGCAGCTCACGGCGCAGCGCGCGCACCACCTGGACCCACGGCCAGTACCCGGGCGCGCTGTCGGAGTCCCAGCAGGCGCCGGCGAGCACCAGGGCGCCGCGGCGGCGGGCGTCGTCGGCCAGCCCGGTGACGAGCGTGGTCTTCCCGATCCCGGCCTCGCCGGTGACCAGGACCAGGCCGCCGTGGCTCGCCACGGCCCGGTCGAGCTCGGCCCGCAGCGCGGCGGCGGGGTGCGCCCGCCCGATGAGCGCGGCTGTCATGTCCGGTTCCTCCCGATTCCGGTGCCGAGCCTCTCACGCTTTCCCACCGTTCGTCGCACGATTACCGCACTAGGCTCCGCAGCGGTGTGCCTGCCGCAGGGAGGAGTCCGGGTGCGGATCTTCACGATCGTCCTGTCCGTAGTGCTGACGTGGGTGCTTTCCGGGGCGGTCGCCTCGGCCGATCCGGTGCTCGAACACGACACCGACAATCCCGTGACGGCGGCGCCCGCGGTGACGAGGCCCGATACCCCGCACTGCACGGTCACGCTGGCCGATGCCTTCCGCTCCAACGCCGCCGACGGCACCCCGCAGTTCTACGAGGGCACGCTCACGCCGCCGAAGGCGTGCGCCGGGCCGTGGGCGAAGGTCGTGATGGACCAGACGGTCACCGTCGGCGGCCGCCAGTACGACCGCATCGGCGACCTGCGGATCGGCGCGACCGAGGTCTGGTGGGGGACCACGGAGGAGCCCAGCGGTGAGGGCAACCGGCCGATCACCTACCACTTCGACAAGGACCTGACGCCGTACGCCGCGCTGCTGCGCACGCCGCAGCCGTTCCACGGCGGCATCGAGAACTACAACTCGCCGATCTACACCGGCGTCTACGCCCAGACCGTGACGCTCACCTACTACCAGGCCGACCGGAAGCATCCCGCGCCCGACGTCGCCGACCACGTCGCCGGCTTCGGCCACGTCGACGCGACGCCTTCGGCGCCCACCGTGCACTTCACCGCGAAGGACCTGCCGCGCAACATCACCCGCGCCTACCTCGAGGTGACGCTCGAAGGCCACGCGTGTGACGAGCAGTGGTTCGACGACGTCCCGGACGCCGTCTCGGCGAAGTACCCGGCGGCCGGGCTCTGCGGCAAGGGCCCGTACCGCGAAGCGAACTTCGCGCTCGACGGGACGCCCGCCGGCAGCGCGTTCACCTTCCCGCACATCTACTCCGGCGGGATCGTGCCGCAGCTGTGGCGGCCGATCGTCGCGATCGACACCTTCAGCCTGCGGGCCGAGACCTACGACATCACGCCGTTCGCGGGCCGGCTCGTGGATGGCGGGACGCATGACCTCTCCTTCTCCTTCCCGGACATCGGCGGCGAATTCACCGTCGTCCCGACGCTACTGCTCTACACCGACAAAAACGCCGCGCGGACGTCCGGCGCCCTCACCCAGCACGATGTCGCGGCGGCCCCGGCGCGGCAGGAAACGGTGAAGGACATCCAAGACGGCGTGAACGTGACGGTCACGGCGAAACGCCACGACGTCACCGCGGGCTACGTCGACACTTCCGCGGGCCGCGTGTACACCCGCGTCGAGCGCACCCGCGACTACCGCAACAGCGACGACGTCACCGGCGGCGGTTTCACCCAGCACGTCGTGCAGGGCGATGCGGGGCAGCAGACGTCGACGTCCACTGTGGACGGTCGGGTGCGCTCGGCCGCCCGGCACACGTGGTCCTACCCGCTGACGACCGACGCGACCGCGAACATCACCGACGACCAGAACCTGCGGATCGCCGGCTCGGCCGAGATGACGCAGACCCTGGCCGACCTCACCGGCGACGGCCGGGGCTGGCGCCCGGTCCGGGCGTCGAGCGAGTGGCTGAGCTCGTCCGGCGTGCTGGCCCGCACCAACGGCGTCAACACCGAGGCCGACGGCCGTTCGCGCACGTCGTTCGCCGGTTCAGACGACCTCGGCCGGCCGTACTTCCACTATGTCGCGAGCGAGCACGGGCTGATCACCGAGAACCGGGAGCTCCCGCCGCGGAGGTGAAACAGCTCTCGCGGTGCCTCACCCGATCGGGCTAGTGCGGTAGTGTCGGCTCCATGGGGAGTCTCCGCTCACGGGTCCTGGGCTGGGTCGGGCGACGGTATCTCGCGCGTCAGTCGAAAAAGGGCTTCGACCTCGAGAAGATGTCGTCCTTCCTGCCCGACGCGGCGCTGCTGCCGCTCCGGCGCGACGGCCTCGACCCGGTCGCCGAGATCGGCGCCATCCGGGCCGAGGCGCCGATCAGCAAGCTCGACCTGCCGTTCGGGATGAACGCCTGGCTGGTCACGGGTTACGACGAAGCGAAGGCCGTGCTCGGCAAGGTGACGGAGTTCTCGACCGACTTCACCAACCTGGTGGGCAACGCCGGGGTCACCGAGGACCAGAATCCGGGCGGGCTCGGCTTCGCGGACCCGCCGGTGCACACCCGGCTGCGCAAGCTGCTCACGCCGGAGTTCACGATGCGCCGGCTCAACCGGCTGACCCCGCGGATCGACGAGATCGTCACCGAGCAGCTCGACGCGATGGCCAAGACCGAGGGCCCGGTCGACCTGTGGCGGGCGTTCGCGCTGCCGATCCCGTCGCTGACCATCTGCGAGCTGCTCGGCGTGTCCTACGAGGACCGCGAGGACTTCCAGCGGCTGGGCACCGCGCGGTTCGACCTGTTCGGCGGGGCGAGCGCGTCGCTCGGTGCGATGTCGGAGTCGCTGGCCTACCTGCTCGACATCGTCAAGAAGCAGCGCGAAGAGCCCGGCGACGGCCTGCTCGGCATGCTGATCAAGGAGCACGGCGACGAGATTTCCGACCGCGAGCTGGCCGGCCTCGCCGACGGCGTGCTGACCGGCGGCCTGGAGACGACGGCCAGCATGCTCGCGCTCGGGGCGCTGGTGCTGCTGCGCGACGAGAAGGCGTTCGAAGCGGTCCGCGGAGACGACGAGTCCGTGCACCGGTTCGTCGAGGAGCTGCTGCGCTACCTGACGGTGGTGCAGATGGCGTTCCCGCGGTTCGCCAAGGAGGACATGGAGATCGGTGGCGAGCGGATCGCCGAGGGCGACATCGTGCTGGTGTCCCTGTCGGCCGCGGACCGCGACGCGAAGCTGGGCGCGGACATGGAGAAGTTCGACGCCACCCGCGAGCCGACGTCGCACCTGGCGTTCAGCTACGGGATCCACCGCTGCATCGGCGCGGAGCTGGCCCGGATGGAGCTGCGCACGGCGTACCCGGCGCTGGTCCGCCGGTTCCCGAACCTGCGGCTCGCGGTGCCGGCGGAGGAGCTTTCGTTCCGCAAGGTGTCCATTGTGTACGGTCTGGACGAGCTGCCGGTCCTGGTGGACTGAGGTTTCAGTGCGGGATGACCCGCCGCGGCCGTCGTTCGACGCGGTCGCGGTGGGCTTCGATGGCGAGGGCGACGTCGACGGCGGTGTCCGTATCGGCCAGTTCGGCGAGGTAGCCGACGTTCGCGGCCAGGATGGCCAAGTCGGCGCTGAAGTAGACACCCATCAGCGGGTTCACGAACAGTTCGCTGCCGGCGGTGCGCGCGGTGAACTGGGCGTTCCCGAACTCGCCCCGCAGCGCGGCGGCGATCTGGCCCTGCACGATGCTCGGCCGATCCGGAGTGGCGAGCTGCGCGTGGGCGACGGCGTCCAGGTAGGCCCGTGCTTCGGCGGAGGCCGACGGGATCGACAGCGCACCGAGGTAACCGCCTTCCCGTTCGAGGGCGGCGAGGTTCTCGAGGACGTGCGCGTGGCAGACGCCGTGGAAGGCATCGATGCCGAAGCCGAGACTGACGACAAGCCGGTCGACGTCGGGGAGTGCGGCGACGGCGGCGAGACTGGCCATGTCTTCTTCGGGCGTACCGAGCCCGGCTTCATCGCCGCGCAGGAGGATGTCGGTGCCACCATCGACGAGCACGACGGCGTCGACGGCCAGGTGCGCCACGAGGAATTCGTAGGCGGCGCGCAGCGGCCGGGCCCCGGTGCGGGGGAAGGCATGGACCACGGGCGGCCAGCCTTGGGTTTCGAGCCACCGAGCGAGAGTCCGTTCGGGGAAGTAGGCATCATCGCCGGCGCTGCCGGGGCGCACGGTGGCGACGTCGGGGGAGAGCCAGTCGTCGAGGTCGAGCCGGTTCAGGTCACTGAAGGCGAGGTTGGCCAGGTGGACTTCTTTGCCCTGAGCTTTGAGCGCCACGGCGAGAGGGAGTCCGGCGTAGACATCGAAGCCGCCGCCCGCACCGGCGACGAGGACCCGGCGGGCGGACTGAAGCCGGGTGAAGAGCGGCGGTTCGGCGAGAGTGTGCACCCGGCCATGGTACGGGGGTTCGGAAAGTCCTTTATGGACCGATCGCGCCGTTCGGTTTCGCGAGGCCGAACCGGAATCGGGACTGGCGTGACCGCCGGAACTGGCGTGACCAGGCCTGGAACTCGCGTGACTGGGGCCGGAACTCACCAACCCGGTGAGTTCCGCCTCTGATCACGCGAGTTCCGCGCCCCATCACGCCACATCCGGAGTTAACCTCCCCCGGCCCCCGGCCCCCGGCCCCCGGCCCCCGGCCCCCGGCCCCCGGCCCCCGGCCGGCTCAGTTCACCCCGCGCGGCCGGAACTGCACGCTGATCCGCGGCCCGACCGGCTTGGCCGTCTTCGGAACCGAATGCTCCCAAGTCCGCTGGCAACTCCCACCCATCACGAGCAGGTCACCGTGCCCCAGCGGCCGAGCCAGCGTCTTGCCGCCGCCTCCGCGCGGACGCAACGCCAGGGTGCGCGCCGCGCCGACCGACAGGATCGCGATCATCGTGTCCTCGCGGGCTCCGCGGCCGATCCGGTCGCCGTGCCAGGCCACGCTGTCGCGTCCGTCGCGGTAGTAGCACAACCCCGCCGTGCGGAACGGCTCGCGCAGCTCCCGCAGGTAGTGCTTGCTCAGCGCGTCCCGCGCCGCGACCAGCGCGGGGTGGGGGAGCGGCACGTTCTCGCGGTAGTAGCTCAGCAGCCGCGGCACGGCGACGACGCGGTCGTACATCTTCCGCTTCTCCGCCTGCCACGGCACACCCTCGACCAACGCCGCGAACAGCTCGTCGGCACCCTCGAGCCAGCCCGGCTGGATGTCGACCCACGCACCCGAGCCGAGATCGGTCCGCTCGGGCGCGAGCGGGCGCAGCGAAATCGAGCCCTGGGTGGCGAACAGTGATGACTGGAGACCCGGGTTCATGGTCCGCAGTCTACACCAAGGTCGAACACCTGTTCTAGTGAACGACGTCGTAGACGAGCTTCTGGATCCCGTTGCCGTAGGACTCGCTCTCGACGAGCTTCAGGGCCTGCTTGTCCTTGTCGGTCTCGCCGAACAGCCGCTTGCCCGCGCCGAGCAGGACCGGGAAGACCAGCAGGTGGTAGCGGTCGACCAGGCCGGCGTCGGCGAGCGCGCGGTTCAGCGCGGCACTGCCGTGGACGATGATCGGCCCGCCCTCGGTCTCCTTCAGCGCGGCGACGTCGTCCAGCGAGCGGAGGATGGTCGTCTCGCCCCAGTTCGTGACCAGGTCGGACTCCTGCAACGTGGTCGACACGACGTACTTCGGCATCGCGTTGTAGCCCGGGAACTCGGCCGTCATGCCCGGCCACACCGGCGAGAACACCTCGTAGCTGACCCGGCCCATGAGCATGGCCGTCGCCTCTTCCTGCTCGCTGCCCTTGATGGCGTAGGCGGCGGGGTCGAACTCGATGTCCTTGAACGTCCAGCCGGAGTTGCGGTAGCCCGGCTCTCCGCCGGGCGCTTCGACGACGCCGTCGAGCGAGACGAACGAGGTGGAGATCAGGGTGCGCATGAGGTGCTCCTAGGTCGATCTTGCGTGCTTTCACCAGTGTGTCGAACGGCGGAACCCGGATTCGACAGCGCCGCGCGGAAAACTTCTGACGCACCGCCCGGCATCGAGGTGGGTCTTGTCCGTGGCCGTCCGGACTCGTACAGTCACTCCCACGCCGGACAAGAGGTCTGAACCTGTGTCCGGCTACCGCCGCCTCGAGTGATACAGGAGGTTGGACGGTGCACAGACTTCGCGGAGCGGGCGTGCTCGCGGCGGTCGTGACGGGACTCGCGGTGTTCTCCCCGGTCGCCGACGCCCAGGTCGGGACCGGCCCGTGGATCTCGGACTCGCCGGGCTACTCGGAGCAGGAGCGGGGGTGCGGCGACATCTCCGGGCTCACCTTCAAGCTGACCTGCTCCACCGGCAGCGGTGACCAGCGCGCGGAACGCCGCTACACCACCTACACCGGGGGTACCCACCAGTTCGAGGGTTCCTTCAAGATCACCAGCATGAGCGGCTCCCGGATCAGCCTGAAGCAGACGTTCCGGGACGGTTCCAGCGCCGGCCCGTTCTTCCTGCTGGCGGTGGAGAAAGGCGGCCGCCTCTACGCCGTCCACGGCGGGGAGACGATCGCCACCGGGGCGACGGTGGGCACGAGCGTCCGGGTGAACACGATCAACCAGGTCGGCAGCACGCACAAGGTGTACATCAACGGCTCGCAGAAGGACTCGGTCTCGAGTCCCAGCGGTAGTTACTACGACAAGTTCGGCAGCTACCGCACGGCGAGCGGCAAGGGACCGATCACGGTGGAGTGGAGCGGGATCAAGTTCTGGCACAAGTAGGGTAGATAGGGCCTGAACTGCGGTTTTGTAGTTTTTGAGGTCGTCAGGCCGTCTCGGGATCTTCAAGCCGTGCCGCCCCGATGTGGCGCGGCTTGAAGATCCCGTCGGCTGCCTTTCGCGCCCGGCGCTGACTCGACGAGACCAGGTGGGTACAGATCTGGAGTGTGTAGCCCGGGTCGTGGTGACCGAGGTATTCGGCCAGCTCCTTGACCGACACTCCGGATGCCAGGGCGATCGAGGCGTAGAAGTGGCGCATGCCATGCATCCCGTCTCGTCGCGGTGACGACGTCGGCCGCCGGAGCGGCGGCGCGGGCTGCCGCGTCGATCACCGCGGTGATCGATTCGCTGACGTTGCAGTTGACGACGAGCAGCCTGGTCACGATTTCTCCTCCGCCGGGTTTCGCTTCGCTGAGCCCGGCGCGGCCGGGACTATTCGCCGGGATGATCGAGCTGCGACCGGTAGATCTGCTCGTCCTTGGCGATGTGTTCGTCCATGAGGTAGCCGGCCTGGATCGGCGAGCCGTTGAGGATCGCGGCGGCGATGGCCGCGTGGTCGGTCCAGGCCGAGTCGATCCGCTCCTCCAGATCGAGCTCGAAACCCCACGAAACCCGCTGCAGGACGCGATCGATCGCCAGCTGCAGCTGCTGGTTCCCCGACGCCCGGGCGACCAGCTCGTGGAACTCCATGATCAGCGGCGGCAGCGCCGTGACCTGGTGGGACCGCGCGGCCTCCCGGCCGCGGGCGACCACCGTCGCCAGCTCGTCGGCCGCGTCGCCGCCGCGCTGCTGGGCGGCCAGCCGCGCCGCCATCGTCTCGAGGGCCCGGCGCACCTGCATGAGTTCGAAGCTGTCGCGGAACGACCCGGCGGACACGGTCGCGCCGCGGTACGGGGTGAGCGTGACGAAGCCTTCGGTCTCCAGCCGTCGCAGCGCTTCCCGGACCGGGACCCGTGACACACCGTGTTCCTCGGCCAGGGCTTCTTCGAGCAGCCGCTCGCCCGACTTGTAGCGGCCGGCGATGATCGCCTGCCGCAGCTCGTTGGCGATCACGTCCCGGTGTGGATCGCGGACCTTCCTGCTCCCGGCCATGCGCCGAGCCTACCGTCGCCGCGCGGCCGGGCCCCGGTTCCGGGCCGGTCACCGCGCGGGGTGTTCGGTCGAGGCCAGCAGTGCCGTCACCGCGGCCAGGTCCTGGATCGGGAGGCCGACCGAGGTGAACACCGTGATCTGCCCGGGCATCCGCTCGAAAGGGCGATCGAGCAGGACGTGCCCCAGCTCGAGCCGCAGGTCGCCGGCGGAGATCGCGCCGTCGGCGATGGCCTGGACGACGGCGCCGGATTCGGCGAGGGCGACGTCGAGCGCGTCGACGACGACCGTGGACCGCCGCAGGACCTCCGAGTCGATCTCGCGGTGGTCGGGCCTGGGTGGCGACCCGACCACGTTGAGGTGCTGGCCGGGCCGCAGCCAGTCGCCGCGCACGATCGGCTCCCGGCTGGGTGTCAGGGTGCACACGATGTCGCTCGCCTCGACGACGGCGCGGACCTCGGGGACGATCGTGCAGGGCAGGCCGAGCGACGCGGCTTCGTCGACGAGCCATTCGGCGTTCTCCGGCGTCCGGTTCCACACGACCACCTCACCCAGATCGCGCACCGCCGCGATGGCCCGCAGGTGGCTGCGGGCCTGCGCGCCCGCGCCGACCAGGCCGAGCACCCGCGCGTCGGGCCGGGCCAGCGCGCGGGTGGCCACGGCGGAGGCCGCCGCCGTGCGCAGCTGGGTCACGACCGCGCCCTGCAGGGTCGCGACGCACTCGCCGGTGTCGATCTTCATCGCGACGATGGTCGAGCGCTGGCGGCCCCGGTCGTTGTCCGGGTTGTCGATCAGCAGCTTGAAGCACACGATGTCGCTGACCGTCGACGCGGCGAGCATCGGGATGATCACCGCCCGGCTGTCGGGGACGGCCAGCGGCAGGCGGGGCGGCTGGACGGCGCGGCCCGCGGCGAGCTCGATGTGCAGCTGCTCGACGACTTCGATGAGCTTGCCGAGATCGAGCGACTCCCGGACCGTCGCCGCGTCGAATGTGAACGTCACGCACGTCTCCTTTGACGAAGTGGGTGCTCAGACCGGCTCTTCCGCGGCGTCCAGCGCGCGGGTGTCGACAATGGACTCGAACCGGACGTGTGTCGTGGTCAGCCCGGCGGTGTACAGGATCGAGGTCCACCGTTCGACGGGCTCGGGGTCGAGCCGCACCCCGGCCCAGGTGCCGTTCCCGGCGATCTGCCCGGCCACGTCGGCCAGCACCGCCGGGTCGGCCTCGGGCCATTCCTTTTCGAACAGCGGGGTGAGGTCGCCCGCGGCGCCGGACCGCAGCAGGCGCATCGCCTCGCCGATCGAGCGCACGAACGGCACCAGCCGGGGCAGCAGCTCGTCGATCCGCTCCCGCAGGACGTAGTAGACGCTGTTGGGCATCCGCCCGCCGGACTCCGCGTGGCGGAACACGATGTGGCCGGTGCCGGCCCGGGCCAGCTCAGCCGCGGTGCCGAGGTCGGTGACGAAGGCGTCGCCGAGACCGGCGACGAACAGCTCGCGGAACATCTGCATCGACAGGTCGTGGACGAATCGGGCGTCGTAGGGCTGCAGACCGGCTTCGCGCATCAGCCCGCGGGTGAACTCGCCGGGGGCGCCGCCGCCCTGGCCCGGGGCGAGAACAGTCTTGCCCGGCAACCAGTCCAGCGTGAAGTCCGGGACCGGCTCGCGGGTCACCACGGCCATCGGGAACCGGTCGTTCAGCTGGGCGACCGCGACGAAGTCGCGTCCGTTCCCGGCGTACATCGCCGGGACCCACAGCCCGCCCAGCGCGATGTCGGCTGACCCGTCGGCGAGGTCGTGCATGACGCCGTCCCACGGGTTGCGCGGCCGGTAGGGCACGTTCAGGCCGTTGCGGGAGAAGATGCCGTGTTCGCGGGCGACGTACTCCGGCAGGTAGTTCACGCCGTGCGCGGTCGCGCCGACCGCCAGGGTTTCCATCAGGGGCGCCTTTCCTTGGTGAGGGGAGCGGTTTCCGTGCTCTCGTTGATGTCCTCCAACGACCGGCCGAGCGTCTCGGGCGCGAAGCGGGCGGAGACGGCCAGGATCGTGTACATGGCGGCGATCATCAGGAACACGCCCGCCACCCCGGCGCGGTCGAAGGCGAACACGGCCGCGAACGGCATGAGCGCGCCGGCGACGTTGCCGACCCCGTTCACGGTCGAGCAGCCGAGCGCGCGGACCCGCGTCGGATACAGCTCGGGTGACCAGAGGGCGAGCGTGGAATTGAGGAACAGCGAGAAGAACTGGAAGATCGAGCCGAAGATCAGGATGCCGGCGGCGCCGTTCGCCAGTTCCGCGAAGGCGATGGCGGACAGGCAGCCGAGGACACCCGCGATGACGACCGTGGTGCGCCGGGGCAGTTTCGCCGCGACGAGCGCGGCGGCCAGCGCGCCGAACATGCTGCCCGCGTACATGATCAGGGTGAAGATCAGGCTGCTGGACACCGAATAGCCTTTGGACACCAGCAGGGTGGGCAGCAGGACCAGGAGCGTGACCTGCGCGCCGAACGCCATCCACGACGCGACCCCGATCGCGACGGTCCGCTTGAGCAGCGGGCGCTTGAAGATCTCGACCGGCGACACGCGCGGCTGGACCTCCACCGCGGAGCTCGTGTCGAGGAACGGGATGACCTCCGCGTCGGTGGGCCGTTTGCGGATGGTGTCCGACGCGAGGATCGTCAGCGCCCGGTTCGCCTCGTGGATGCGCCCGGAGTCGACCAGGAAACGCGGCGACTCGGGCAGGTACCGGCGGTAGACCACGACGAGCACGGCCGGGATCGCGAGGAAGCCGAGCAGCCACCGCCAGGAGAGCAGGTTGCCGCCGAGGACGTCGTTGAGCGGCCCGAGGACGACCACGAACAGCCCGTACGCCGCGAAGTTGCCGATTCCGCCGGAGGCGAAGCCCATCGCGCCGACGGCGGTGCCCCGGCGTCGGGTCGCGACGATCTCGGAGACGAGCGTGAGGCCGATGGTGAACTCGCCGCCGAGGCCGATGCCGACGATGAACCGGCTGATCAGCAGGACTTCGTAGTTCGGCGCGAAGGCGCTGAGCAGGCCGCCGATGGTGTAGATCAGCAGGTTGAAGCTGAGGGAGAAGCGCCGGCCTTTCCGGTCGGCGAGGTAGCCGCCGACCAGGCGGCCGACGATGCCACCGACCACGGTGAGCGTGTTGATCGTGACGAGCTCGTCGTTTCCGATGCCCAGGGTTTCCTTGAGCATGGGGCCGATGGCCCCGGGGGCGTCCTGCTGCAGGGTGTCGAAGAACATGCCGGCCATCACCAGGCCCATGACCCACAGCTGGGCGCGGGTCAGCGGGATGGCGTCGAGAGCATCGGCGACGGAGCGGTACCGGGCGCGTTGCGCAACCGGCTGGCGGGGATCTGGATCTGACACGACCGTCCTCCTCGGATGGGCTGCGGCTCGCGCAGCGGAGAGGTGTGTGACGCACCTCATCCCCCCGCAGTGTTTGTATACGACCTGCGGGCGGCGGGTCAAGAGGTGCAGGCGTAGCGTAGCTCGCGTTGATGGCGGAAAAGCCCCAGATCAGAGCTGTTACATCGTCTTAACGAAGGGTGGTCCCAGAGGCGTAGAGGGCGCTAATCTCGACGTTGTGCGTATACAATGTGAGCGACGTGCGGGCGGTGACCGGGCTGCCCGAAGCTGGTCGAGGAGGACCGATGGATCGCATGCACGTGTCGGCGACGTCCCACTGGCCCAACTACCTGCCCGAGTACATCGCCCACGAGCACGGCTACTTCGCCGACGAGGGCCTGGACTTCGGACGCAGCGCGCCACCGGACTGGACGAAAGTGCTCTCCGACCTCCACGACGGCACCTGCGCGGTGGCGCTCGGCGGGATCTGGGTGCCGGCCATGTACTACGGCCGCGGGCAGCACTACGTACCCTTCGCGGCGCTCAATTCGCGCAACCCGAAGGTTCTCGTGATGCGGGAGCCTGTCGAGGACTTCACGTGGTCACTGCTGGAGAACAAGATCGTGCTGGCGCCGGGTGCGGGCGGGACCGCACCGTACGTCCACACGGCCGGTCTCATGCGCAGGTCCGGAGTGGACATGGCGACGGTGCGCTGGGTCCGCGACCTGAGCGGGCCGATGATGCTCGACCTCTTCCTGGGCGGCCACGGCGACGCGCTGGTGACCGACGCGATCAACGGCGCGCTGCTGGAGCGCGCCGGCACCGCGGCGATCGTCGCCCGGCACGACGTCGACGGCGGCCCGATGCCGAACAGCGTCTACTACACGCTGCCGGAAACGCTCGAGAACAGCGACGTGATCCGGCGTTTTTGCGTTGCGCTGCAACGGGCATACGACTGGCTCCGCGGAAACTCGGCGGCGGGCGTCGCCGGCCTGCTCGCCCGCGAGTGGCCGGACCTCGACACCGGCCACCTGATCGAGATCGTCGACGACCTTCGCGCACGGGGCATCTGGGAGGACATCCGCATCGATCGCGGCGGCTACGAGGAATGGCGGCGGATCATGGTCGAGGACGGACTCGTCAGCGCCGACGTGCCTTACGAGAAGCTGATCGACCCGCGCCCCGCTGACGCGGCGGTCGAGCAGGTCGCCGCCCGGTGAAAACCGATCGGATTCAAGACCGCGGTCCGTCTCCGCTGAACCGCCTCTGCTGCTCCCCGGGTTCGGGGGCTCCGGGTTGTGCAGTGCTTCAATGATGGCCATGTCGCTCGACGAGCTGCGCGCCTTGCTGGCCCGGCATGCCCGGCCCGATCTGAGCACGGACATCGATGCCGTGCGCATCTTCCGCGCCGACCGACCCAGCCCGCCGACGCCGACCACCTACGGCCAGGTGCTGGCACTCGTCGCCCAAGGCACCAAACGGTTCGCGCTGGGCGACCGCCTGTACGAATACCGCGCCGGCCAGTACGTCGTCGCCTCGGTTGATCTGCCGGTGACCGCGCAGTTCGTCCGAGCCGACCCGCGGGAACCCGCGCTCGGCTTCGGCCTGGACCTGCCGCCGGCCGCCGTTGCCGAAGTGCTGCTGGCCGCGAATGCCGGGGACCTGCCGGACCTCGCCCCCGGCGCGCCGGCCGGTCTGGCCGTCAGCACCGCCTCCGCCGAACTGCTCGATGCCGTTGTCCGCCTCCTGCGGCTGCTCGACTCGCCCCGCGACATCCCGATGCTCGCGCCCCTGATCAAGCGGGAGATCATCTGGCGGCTGCTCACCGGTGAGCAGAGCGGCATCCTGCGCCAGTTCGGCCTGCCCGACAGCAGCCTCAGCCACATCGCCAGGGCCGTCCAGTGGATCCGCGACCACTACGCGCTGCCCTTTCGCGTCGAGGAGGTGGCGCAGCGGGTGGGCATGAGCGTCTCCGCGTTCCACCGCAATTTCCAGGCCGTCACCTCGATGAGCCCCATCCAGTACCAGAAGCAGATCCGCCTGCAGCAAGCCAGGCTGCTGCTCGCCGCCGATCCCGGCGACATCGCCGGGATCAGCCGTCAGGTCGGCTACGAAAGCCCCGCCCAGTTCAGCCGCGAGTACCGCAGGCAGTTCGGTGACCCGCCGCGCCGGGACGCGGTCCGCCTGGGCGCGAACGTCCGAACCGGTGCCTCTCGCGACGGTTGACCAGAACTCGCGACCTCTTGCTCGTTCCTGCCCGCTTGCCCTGCTGACGGGCTCTGCCGCTGGGGACTCGCTATAGCCTGCCCGGACAGAGGCACCCCGGAACGAGGACGCTGATGACCGAGCACACCCGCAGCGAGATATCGCTGCGAGTCAACGAAAAAACCCACCGGCTCTCCGTGGACAACCGCAGGACGCTGCTCGACGCGCTGCGGGAGGACCTCGGCCTCACCGGCCCCAAGAAGGGGTGCGACCAGGGGCAGTGCGGCGCCTGCACGGTGCTCTGCGACGGCCGCCGGGTCGTCTCCTGTCTCACCCTCGCGGTCGCCGCCGACGCCACCTCGGTCACGACCGTCGAAGGACTGGCCACCGAGGGCGAGCTGCGGCCGATCCAAGAGGCGTTCGTGCGCTTGGACGGTTTCCAGTGCGGCTTCTGCACGCCCGGGCAGCTCTGCTCGGCGGTCGGGATGCTCGCCGAACACGCCGAAGGCCGGCCGAGCGCCGTCACCGCCGGCGACGCACCGGACCGCGCGCCGGAACTGGACGAGGCCGAGGTGCGCGAGCGGATGAGCGGGAACCTGTGCCGCTGCGGGGCATACCCGTCGATCGTGCGCGCGGTGCTCGAGACCGCGGCACGCGAGGGAAGTGCGCTGTGAGGGAGTTCGCCTATCAGCGTGCGGCACAGGTCCGCGACGCGCTCACCGCCGTCGCCGGCGATGCCGGCGCCCGGTACCTGGGTGGGGGCACGAACCTCGTCGACCTGATGAAGTGCGGAGTCGAGGAGCCGACCCGACTGGTGGACGTACGACGGCTGCCGCTCGACGGTGTCAGCGAAACACCGGACGGCGGGCTGGTCATCGGCGCGACCACGACCAACAGCGACATGGCCGCGCATCCGGAGGTGCGCCGCCGGTTCCCGGCGTTGACCCAGGCCGTCCTCGCGGGTGCGTCCGGTCAGCTGCGGAACATGGCCACGGTGGGTGGCAACCTCCTGCAGCGAACCCGTTGCGGTTACTTCGCCGATCTCTCCGAGCCGTGCAACAAGCGGGCGCCCGGCAGTGGCTGTGCCGCGCTCGGGGGCGTGCACCACAACCACGCGGTACTGGGCCACTCCGAGCAGTGCGTGGCGACCCATCCCTCGGACATGGCGGTGGCGCTCGCCGCGTTGGACGCGGTCGTGAGCTACGAGACACTCGACGGCCCCGGTGAAGTCCCGTTGTCCCGGTTCTACCTGCCGGTCGGTGACCGGCCGGACCGCGAAACCGCGTTGCCGTCCGGCGCGCTGATCACGGCGGTCGTCCTGCCGGGGTCCGCGGTGGGATTGCGGTCGCGTTACCGCAAGGTCCGTGAGCGCGCGTCGTACGCCTTCGCCACCGTTTCCGTCGCCGCCGCGCTGGACATCCGCGACGGCGTGGTGCACGACGTGCGCATCGCGCTGGGTGGCGTGGCGTCGCGTCCCTGGCGGGCCGGTTCCGCCGAGGCCCTGCTCCGCGGCGCCCGGCCCACCGCCGACCGGCTCCGGACCTGCGCCGAGGAGGCGCTGAGCGAAGCGAATCCCTTGCCCGACAACAGGTACAAGGTGACTTTGGCGCGGAACCTGATCGAGGCCGTGCTCGGTGAGCTCACGGGAACGGAGATGGATCGATGAACGCGGATGCCGTCGGCACCCCACGCCCCCGGATCGAGGGCCGGCTCAAGGTCACCGGCGCCGCCCACTACGCCGCGGACATCCCGATGCCGGACCTGGCCCACGGCTGGCTGGTGACCGGCACCCTCTCCCGAGGCCGGATCCGCGACATCGACACGTCAGCCGCGCTCGGTATGCCGGGTGTGCTCGGAGTACTCGACCACCGCGATGCGCCCAGGCTCAACCCCCAGGCCGGCAACTACTTCGGCCCCGACGGCAGCCTGCAGCTACTACAGGACGACGTGATCCCGTACGCGGGCTGGCCGCTCGCGCTGGTGGTGGCGGAAACGCCCGAGCAGGCCAGAGCGGCCGCGGCGGCCGTGCGGGTGACCTGTGACAGCGAGCCGCACGACCTCGATTTCAGCCTGGAGCACCCGGCCGCGCGGCCGGCGTCGACCGCCTTCGGCCCGGAGGCGGACATCGGCGACCTGAAGGCGGAACTGGCGGCGTCCGCGGTCGTGCTCGAGGAGCGCTATCGCACTCCGGAGGAGAGCCACTGCGCTATGGAGCCGCACGCCGCGACCGTGTGGTGGGACTCCGACCACGTGTATGCCGTGGACTCCAACCAAGGAGCGTTCAGCGTCTCCGAGGTCCTCGCCGCGTTGTGGTCCATCGACCGGGAGCGGGTGCACGTTCGTTCCGAGCACGTGGGCGGGGGTTTCGGTGGCAAGGGCGCCTGCGGCCCGCAGGTGGTGCTCGCCTCGATGGCCGGCCGGCGGTTCGGACGCCCGGTGCGGATCGCCATGACCCGGGCGCAGGTTTTCGAGACGACCTCGTCGCGGCCTCGAACGGACCAGGTGATGACCGTCGGCGCGGACGCCGACGGCCGCCTGCGGGCCATCCACCACCGGGCGGCCTACGCCCTCTCGCCGCTTTCGGAATACATCGAGGCGTGCACCGAGCAGGCCAAGATCCTGTACTCGGCGCCGGCGATCCGCACCCAGCTCACCGCCGTGCCGCTGGACATCCTGCCGCCCGCCTCGATGCGCGGGCCCGGCGCGACACCCGGCTCGTTCGCCCTGGAGTCGGCGATCGACGAGGTCGCTGAGCGGCTGGACATGGACCCCCTGGAACTGCGCCTGCGCAACCAACCCACGGTCACGCCCGCCTCGGGAAAGCCCTTCAGCACGCGCCGCCTGGTCTCCTGCATGCGGGAGGGCGCGCGCCGGTTCGGTTGGGCGGCGCGCGACCGGCGACCCCGCTCCCGGCGCGAGGGCCCGCTGCTGATCGGCAGCGGCATGGCCACTACGTCGTTCAGCGCCGGGGTGTTCCCGTCGCAGGCCTCGATCACCGCGGAGACCGACGGGACGTTCACGGTGTCGATCGGGGCGAGCGACATCGGCACGGGCGCCCGGACCGCGCTGACCGCGGTCGCCGCCGACGCGCTCGGAGCCGGCACCGAGCGGATCCGCCTCCGGATCGGGGACAGCGATCTCGGCATGGCGTGGGGCGCGGGCGGTTCCCGCGGCACGACGTCCTGGTCCTTCGCCATCACCGAGGCCGCCAAGAAACTGCGGGAGAGCCTGGCCGATCCCGTCCGGCCGGTGACCGCGACGGTCGACACCACCACGATGATCGATTTCCAGCCGGCCCGGGAACGCCAGACCTACAGCGCCGTCTTCGCGGAGGTGACCGTCGACCCGGCCACCGGCGAGGTCCGGGTTCGCCGGCTGCTCGGCATGTTCGCCGTGGGCCGGGTGATCAACCCGCTGCTGGCCCGCAGTCAGGTGGTCGGCGGGATGATCATGGGGCTGTCCATGGCCCTGCACGAAGAGAATGTGCGAGATCCCCGCACCGGCCGGCTGGCGAACGGCGACTGGGCGGGCTACCACATCGCCGCGCACGCCGACGTGCCCGACATCGAGGCCGATTTCGTGCCGGACTACGAGCCCCAGGACCCGTCGGGGTTCAACGGCCTCGGCGAGATCGGCACAGCAGGCACCGCGGCGGCGATCGCCAACGCCGTGTGGCACGCCACCGGCACCCGACAGCGGATCCTCCCGATCCGCCTCGACCGCGTGCTGGAGGAGACCACCGCCGTCGCAGGCGAACTTCGCGCGGTGTGAGACCTGGCGGCCGTCGGCACCCCGACCCGCCTTTGTCGAGGATCGAGCGGCAATGCACTTCCGCGAGCACCCTCCGGCTGGCTTCTCACCTGAGCTGAGTTCTGCCGCGCAGCCGACACGCGCAGCTTGTTGGAGATGCGCTCGTTGCTGTGCGCTCCGAGTGGAGGAGAAGCAGGCCGTCCGTTGCAGGCTTTTGTTCCGCTGTGTGGACGTGCTGGCCGTCCGGGGACGGGATCCTGAGAATGCCTGCATGACGGGGTTGACCGAAGAGACCGCCTACGACCGGGTGCGCCTCGCGCAGTGGCGGGCGGGGGAGGCACGCCTGCCGGGGCTGAGCCGGCGGGGCCTGCTGCGGCTGACGGCGGCCGGCGGGCTCGCGCTGATCGCAGCCGGAGCGGCGACCGGCACGGCGTCGGCGGCGGGGCCGATCGTGAAGCCGTTGCCGCCGGAATGGTTCGACGTCTACGGCAGCAACGCCGAGACGCGCTGGGAAGCCATGAACGGGCAGGGCTACCTGACGCCGGTCGACCGGTTCTTCGTCCGCGACCACACCTCGACCCCGGTGCTCGACGCCGCCACCTGGCGGCTGCAGCTGTTCGGTTCGGGGCTGCGCGGCGGGCCGGTCGAATTCACCTACCAGGATCTGCGCGCCCTGCCGTCGGAGACGATCACCGCGTTCATCGAGTGCGCCGGCAACGGGCGGAGCTTCTTCACCAGCCAGCAGGGCCAGACCGTCAGTGGAACCGCCTGGAAGCTCGGCGCGGTCGGCGTGGCGCGCTGGCGCGGCGTGCGGCTCGCGACGGTGCTCGCCCGGGCCGGGCTGTCCCGCCATGCCGTGGACGTGCTCCCCGAAGGACTCGACCCGGACTACGTGACGGGCGGGGTGAACCTGGGCAAGGTGCGGCGGCCGCTGCCGGTGGGCAAGGCACTGCAGGACGTCCTGCTGGCGTACGAGATGAACGGGCAGCCGCTGCCGCCCGACCACGGTTTCCCGGTGCGGCTCGTGGTGCCGTCGTGGGCCGGGATCTCGTCGATCAAGTGGCTGGGCCGGATCGAAGTGTCGGCGACGCCGCTGGTGTCACCGTGGAGCACGCAGTTCTACCGGTTGCTGGGGCCGGACTACCCGGCCGAAGGCACGCTGGTCACCGAGCAGGTGGTGAAGAGCGCGTTCGAGCTCCCGTGGGGCGCGACGCTGGCGGCCGGGCAGTGGCACGTACTGCGCGGCCGCTCCTGGTCGGGCCACGGCCGGATCCGGCGGGTCGAGGTGAGCACGGACGGCGTGAGCTGGAAGCCCGCGAAGCCGATCAGCCCGGCACCCGACCGCGGCTGGCTGCAGTGGGAGATCCCGTGGCGGCCCCGGGCGGCGGGGGCGTACACGCTGCGGGCGCGCGCCACGGACGTCACCGGGGTGCGGCAGCCGGACGTCGCGCCGTACAACACGCAGGGCTACCTGTTCGGCGCGGTCGTCCGGCACCCGGTCACGGTCGGCAGCGCGCCGTGATGCGGATGATTCGCGCGCTCGCCCGGGCGTTGACGGGCTTCGGCCGGGTGCTGGTACTGCCGGCCCCACCGTTCGAACCCGGGCTGGCGGTGCCGGTGCCACGGCCGGTGGCCGACGTCCCGCGGGTGCCGCTGTCGCGCCGGGAACGGGAAACCTTCCGGCGGATCGTCTCGGGCTGAACGGTTACCTGGGCGAAAGTGTGCGCCGAGTGGACCGTGCTGACCGGGGCGGGACACTCGATGGCGGCCTGAGTCGCCCCGGCTTCGATCTCCCGGACGATCTCGGCCGCTCCCGCGGAGTCCGTGCGGTAGTCGCCGATCACGGGGTGGCGCCGCGGAGATCACCGCTCGCCGGCTCCGGTGCCGAACGCCCCCACGATCGTCGCGGCCGCGCGGTCGGCGACGGCGTCGACTTCCGCGGCGGTCAGGTGCCGGGTGCCGAGGCGGGAGCGGGTTTCGAGCGGACCGGTCAGCAGGGCCAGGAACTGCTCGGCGATCAATGCGGGGTCGTCGTGGCGGAGCCGGCCGGCGACGATCAGCCGGGCCAGGCGGTCCGCGAGCGTCCCAGCCAACCGGCCCGCGGTGACGGCGTAGACCTCGGTCAGCAGTTCGGGGAACCGGCCCAGCTGGGCGTAGGTCAGCGCGCGCAACGCGCGGGACTCCTCGTCGCAGCAGCGGCGGGCCAGTGCCCGGGCCGCGCGGGTGAGCGTCCGGTGCGGGTCGCCGTCTGGGGTGATGCGCTCCACCGCGGCGAGGTTGGCTGCCGCGACCCGCTCGGCCGCGGCGGCGAGAGCGGCGCGGAAGAGGGTTTCCTTGTCCCGGAAGTGGTTGTACACCGTGGGTTTCGCGACGCCGGCTTCGGCCGCGATCTCCTGGACGCCCGCCGCGTCGTAGCCGGTCCGGGCGAAGACGGCGAAGGCGGCGGCGAGGATCGCCTCCCGTTTGTCGATCCGGCCGCGGGTGGTGGTCATGGACGGAGTTTACAACTGACTCAATGGTTCGCTAACTTGAACCCGCTAGTTCAATCTGGAGGGACCTCATGATCGTCAACCTGCTTCGCTTCCGTTTCCGCGACGACGTCACCGAAGCCGGCCGGGACGCCGTGCTCGCCGCCATGCGCCGGACGGCCGGGGTCGAGTCGGCCGCGTTCGGCACGGTCGGCCGGGACCTCGGCGACCCGGCCGAGGGGTACACGCACGCGTACTGCGTCGGCGTCGCGGACATCGCGGCTCTGGAGCGGTACCTCCACGATCCCGTGCACCTCGCCGGGGACGACGTCATCCTGCCGAGCCTGGCGCGGCTTTCGGCGGTGCGGTTCACCGACGACGCCGACCCGGAAACCGGCGCGAAGATGGGCGAGCTGGTCCGCGCGAAGCTCGAGAAGTACCCGGACTGGGAGCGGCAGCTGAAAGCCATCCCCGCCTGAAACCGGTTCATGATTCGGACATCGTTGACACTTCACGCACGCGTTCTTACTTTCGGTGCATGATAACCGGACGGGAAGTCACGCGACCGTGTCCGACGGTGCGGGTGAACGGGATCTGTTGTCGCTGAACGTATCCGAGCGACCGACCCCTCCCGAGGAGTGCCCATGCGCCGCACCGCCGACCGTTCGGCCGATCTCGAGCGACTGCTCTCGGACGGCCCGTTCCCGGCTGCGCTCCGCGCGGCCATCACCGAGAGCGGGCTGTCCCTGGACCGTGTCCGCCACCGCCTCGCGCGGCGCGGGCTGTCGGTCAGCGTGCCGACGCTGAGCCTGTGGCAGTCCGGGCGCCGCCGCCCGGAACGCGCGGAATCGCTGCGCGTCCTCGCCGGCTTGGAGCAACTGCTGGAGCTGCCCGCCGGCTCCTTCGGCGCGCTGCTGGGACCACCGAAACCGCGTGGCCGGACACAGCCGCCCGGGCACCTGGTCGCGGTGAGCCAGCACGACCGCGCGGACATCGACGACCACGGCCGGCTTTCCGCCGTCCACGCGCGGGTCGTGCTGCGCGCCGGCGGGGCGGGACTCGAGCGCTGGCCGGTGCGCTGGGACCTCGAACCGGGGGTGACCCCGAAGATCCTCGCCGACCGCAACTGCCGGGTCGCCGGCGTCGAGCACGATCTGGACCGCAGCCGGCTGACCGCCGACCTCGTGCTGGACGCCGCACCGGCACCGGGGGAGTCGGTCATCGTCGAGTACCGCGCGATGTTCCCGGCCCGCCCGGCGGCCCGGCGGTTCGTGCGCACCCTCGAGCGGCCGGTCCGCGACTACCTCCTCGAAGCCCGGTTCGCCGTGCTGCCGGCGCTGTGCGTGCGGATGCGCGACGCCGGGCCGGGGCGCGAGCTGAGCCCGGATTCCGGCGGGACCGTGCACGTCGCCGAGGCCGACGCGGTCGGGCGCATCGGAATCCGCTGGGAGTCGTGAAAACGAGCGGGGCCCCGGCACGCGCCGGGGCCCCGCTCTCCTTTCCGGCGCGGCGTCAGGGAGCGATGTAGAGCGTGCGGTTCGGGGTGCCGCTGCCCGGGTTCTTCACCAGGTTGGGCGTGGCCGCGGTCACCAGCGCCTGGCTCACCTGGGCCGCGGTGGCCGTGGTGTGGGTCGCGAGGTAGATCGCCGCCGCGCCGGCGACGTGCGGCGACGCGAACGACGTGCCGTTGCCCGTGTAGGTCGCCGTGTCGTTCGTGTTCCACGCCGAGGTGATGCCGACGCCGGGGGCGAACAGGTCGACGCCGGTGCCGTAGTTGGAGAACGACGCGCGGGTGTCGGTCTTGTCCGCGGCGGCGACCGTGATGGCCTCGGCGACCCGGGCGGGCGAGGACGTCGAGGCGTTGGCGTTGGAGTTGCCCGCCGCGACCGCCCAGGTGACCCCGGAGCTGATCGAGTTCCGGACCGCGGTGTCGAGCGCGGTCGAGACCCCGCCGCCGAGGCTGGCGTTGGCCACCGCTGGCTTCTTCGCGTTGGCGGTGATCCAGTTGACGCCGGCGATCACGCCCGAGGTCGTCCCGCTGCCGTCGGAACCGAGGACCCGCACGGGGTACAGCTGGGCGCCCTTCGCGACGCCGTACTGAGAGCCGGCGATCGTCGCGGCGACGTGCGTTCCGTGCCCGTAGCCGTCGTCGGCGTTCGTGTCGTTGTCGACGAAGTCGTAGCCCTGGTGCACGCGGCCGCCGAAGGTCTGGTGGGTCGCGCGGATGCCGGTGTCGAGCACGTAGACGTTCACGTTCGACGCCGTGGTGTTGTAGGCGTACTGGTTGTTCAGCGGCAGGTTCCGCTGGTCGACCCGGTCCAGGCCCCACGACGGCGGGTTCTGCTGGACGGCTTCGGCGCGCACGGTCTTGTCCTGCTCGACGAAGGCGACGGCGCTGTCCGCGGCGAGGCGCTTGGCGTGCTTTTCGTCCAGGCGCACGGAGAACCCGGCGAGGTTCCGCGTGTAGACCCGGCTCGCCGTGCCGTCGTAGCGGCGGGCCAGTGAGCCGCTGTCAGTGTTCTTCGCGCTGTCTTTCAAAACGACGATGTAGCTGTCCTTGACCGCTCCGGCGTCGGCGGCGCCGAGCACGACGCCTTCCGCGGCCTGGGCGGGGGTGACGCCGGTGAAGACGACAGCCGCCGCCACGACGACCGCGGCTCCGGTGAATCTCGCTGCGCGCATTTCCTGCTCCTCGGGGAAGGGGACTCTCCGAGGACGAAGTTAAGGCGGCGGCCGTTTTCTCGGCAGGCGCGGTTTTTTGCGGTTTTGCGCCGGTTTGCGTTGGCCCGCCGAGTGGTTGCCGCCCCTACGAAAGGATGTTCCCGCGAGGTGGACTCCCGACGACCGGCAGGACGAGGTCGCGGATGACGCTCTCGGCGTCCTCGGGCAGGACCGCCGCCCGGAGCCGGACGCCGCCGAGCCCGTGCTCGTCGCGCCACCCGGTGAAGATCCCCGTGTCGGCGTGGGCCGCCGCGGAGTCCGAAGTGGACACGATGGCGCGGGGCGCGGTCGTGCTTGACGTCGACCGGTCCGCCGCGACGGGACAGCGCCGGTTGCTGGACCTGGCCGCAGGAGGTGACGTGCTCGACGACGACCTCTATACCGCGCCAGGCCGGTTCGGAGCCGCCGGGTCGGGCGCGACCTGGCTCGTCGGCTCGGCTGCTGCCGTTGCCGCGGTGACCGCCGCCGGTCCGATCCCGAGGTGCTCGCGCAGGGTCGTGCCGGTGTACTCGGTCCGGAACACACCCCGTTCCTGGAGCAGCGGAACGACTTTCGCCGCGAACTCGTCCAGGCCGCCCGGGGTGACGTAGGGCGCGAGGATGAAGCCGTCGGCCGCGTCGGCCTGCACGAGGTCGTCGATCGTCGTGGCGACCGTCGACGGTGAGCCGACGAAGGTGTGACGGCCGGTGACCTCGATGATCAGCTCGCGGATGGACAGCTTTCCGGCCGCCGCCCGGTCGCGCCAGTCGCGGGCGGTGCCGAGCGGGTCGCGGTACTGCCGGACGCTGGCCCGGCCGGGCGCGATCGTGTCGCCGAGGTGCGGATCGACTTCGGGCAGCGGGCCATCCGGGTCGTAGGTCGACAGGTCGCGGTTCCACAGCTGTTCCAGTAGCCGGATCGCGGTCGGCCCGCTGACCTGGGCGCGACGGACCTCGTGAGCCAGTTCGGCGGCTTCGGCGTCGGTGTCGGCGAGCACGAAGGTCGCCGCGGGCAGCACGACGAGCTGGTCCGGTGACCGCCCGTGCCGGGCCAGCCGGCCTTTGACGTCGGCGTAGAACGCTTGTCCCGCTTCGAGATCGGCGTATCGGCTGAAGATCGCGTCCGCGGCCGCTGCCGCGAACTCACGCCCTTCTTCGGAGTCGCCCGCCTGGATGATCACCGGCCGCCCCTGCGGACCGCGGGGCACCGTGAACCTGCCGGAGATGGCGAACTGGGCGTCGTGGTGCTCGAACTCGCCGGCCCGGGGATCGGACAGGAAGACACCGGACTCGCGGTCCGCGACGATCTCGTCGCCCCGCCAGGAGTCGAAGAGTTTCCCGGCCGCGTCGAGGAACTGCCGGGCGCGCTCGTAGCGCTGCTCCTTCGGCAGGAACCCGCCGCGCCGGAAGTTCTCGCCGGTGAAGGCGTCCCACGACGTGACGACGTTCCACGCCGCGCGCCCGGCGGAGAGGTGGTCCAGGCTCGCGAACTGCCGGGCCACCTCGTACGGCTCGGTGAACGTCGAGTTGATCGTGCCGGCCAGCCCGAGCCGATCGGTGACCGCGGCCAACGCGGCGAGCACGGTGAAGGTGTCCGGCCGGCCGACGACGTCGAGGTCGTAGATCTCGCCGTGCTGCTCGCGCAGCCGCAACCCCTCGGCGAGGAAGAAGAAGTCGAACTTGGCGGCTTCGGCGGTCCGGGCGAGGTGGGCGAAGGAGCCGAACTCGATCTGGCTGCCGGCGTCGGGGTGGCTCCAGACCGTCGTGTTGTTCACGCCGGGGAAGGCCGCCGCCAGGTGGATCTGCTTGCGAGGCTTGGTCATCGGGGGCTCCTCAGGCGGCGTAGCGGTTCACGGGGCGGGCGAGCCCGAGCAGGCCGCGCAGGGTCGAGGCCTCGTACTCGCGGCGGAAGGCACCGCGCCGCTGCAGTTCCGGGACCAGGCCGCGAGTGATCGCGGTGAGGTCGTGCGGCACCGCGCCGGGGCGCAACCGGAAGCCGGAGAGCCCGGCCTCGTGCCAGCCGAGGAGCCGATCGGCCAGTTGCGTGGGTGTCCCCACGAAGACGTCGGCGTCGGACTGGTATTCGGCACCGGCCAGGTCGTCCAGCCGGGCTTTCCGCTCGGCCGCGTCGTCCCCGAGGAAGACGACGAGATCGGCGAAGACGTGCAGCGGGTCTTGCGTCCGCCCGGCGGTTTCCTGCTCGGCGCGGACCTCGCCGGCGATCACCTCGGCGTGCTCGCGGTCGTGCGGCGTCACGTAGACGACGTCGGCGGCGCGGGCCGCGAGGCGGTAGGGGACCGTCGCGTGCGCGAGCGCGGTCACCAACGGCTGGCCCTGCGGTGGCCGTGGCGTGATGGCCGGGCCCTTGACCGAGAACCAGCGGCCCTCGAAGTCGATGTAGTGCAGCTTGTGACGGTCGAGGAACCGGCTGGTCGCGACGTCCCGGATCACCGCGTCGTCCTCCCAGCTGTCCCAGAGCCTTCGCAGCACTTCGACGTAGTCCGCGGCTTCGTCGAAGAGGTCCACGAAGTGCGCGGGGAAGTCCCCGGGCGCGGGCAGCCGGAATTCGGGGAACTCGCGGCGGCCGAAGTGCGCGGCTTCGCTTCGGCTGCCCGACACGCGCACGCGGACCCCGGCGCGCCCGGTGCTGACGTAGTCGAGCGTGGCGATCGCCTTGCTCAGGTGGAACGGCTCGGTGTGCGTGACCACGGCGGTCGGGACCAGCCCGATGTGCCGGGTGCGCGGCGCGACGCGGGCGGCGACCAGGACCGCGTCCAGCCGGCCGCGGACTTCGCCGGTGCGCTCGTCCGGCCCGTCGAGCCGGCTGGACTGCAGGGCGAGCGAGTCTTCGATGGTCACGAAATCGAGCAGGCCTCGCTCGGCTTCGGCGACGAGGTCGGTCCAGTAGCCGGCGGTGAACAGCTCGGCGGGCCGGGCGTCCGGGTCCCGCCAGGCGGCCGGGTGCCAGCCCGCACCGTCGAGGGCGACGGCCAGGTGCAGCGTCATCGCGGTTCTCCCTTCGCGTCAGCGGTTCCAGTGTTCGGCGAGCAGTTCGTAGGACCGCACCCGGTCGGCGTGGTCGTGGGTGATGGTCGTGATGACGAGTTCGTCCGCGCCGGTCGCTTCCTGCAACTGCCGGAGCCGGGCGGTGACCGTGGCGGGGGAGCCGGCGAACTGGGTGTCGACGCGATCGGCGACCAGTGCCCGGTCTTCGTCCGTCCATTCGTGCGCGGCGGCTTCTTCCGGCGTGGGGAAGGGGATCGCGCCCTCGGCGCGGCGGATGCTGCGCACCCACGAGCCGTAGCCGGACGCCAGTTTCCGGGCCGTGGCGTCGTCTTCGGCGACGACGACGTCGGCCGACACAGCGACGTACGGCTTCGGAAGCGCGTCCGACGGCTGGAACGCCGCCCGGTACGCGTCGACGGCTTCGAGCACGCTCGACGGGCTGACGTGGTAGTTCGCGGCGAACCGCAGGGAGTTGCGCCCGGCCACGGACGCGCTCTGCCCGCCGCTGCTGCCGAGGATCCAGATCTGCGGCCGCGTGCCTTCGCCGGGCACGGCGTGGGCCTCGACTCCGTCGGCGGAGCGGTAGGTGCCGTGGAGCAGGGCGAGGATGTCGTCGACCTGCTCGCCGTAGTCGGGGGACTCGGCGCCGGGCTGCTGCAGGAGCCCGAACGTCAGCCCGAGGCGGGATGAGCGTGCCAGGCCGCTGAAGTCGGGTTTCGGCGGGATCAGCAGGCCGTCGACCGTCTGGGCGGGCACCGCCGGCCGCGCGGCCGCCGCGGCGTATTCGCGGACGAGTTGCTTGCCGCTGCGGCCGAGTCCGAGGTCGAGCCGTCCGGGGTGCAACGCGTCGATGAGGCCGAACTCCTCGACGGTGGCCAGCGGGGTGCGGTGCGCGAGCTGGACGCCGGCGGACCCGAGCCGGATCCGTTCGGTGGCGCCCGCGACGAGAGCGATGAGGATCGGTGGGGACGCGCCGGCGACGCCCGGGTTGAGGTGGTGCTCGGCGAACCAGTAGCGCCGGTAGCCGAAGCGTTCGGCCTGCTGCGCGAGATCGACGGTGTTGCGGACGGCGTCGGCGGCGGTGGCGCCGGAGCTGATCGGGACGAGGTCGAGGACGGACAACGGGACTTCGGGCATGAGCGGTCCTTTCAGGCGGGCCATGGCGGAGCGGGGATCTCGCGGCGCAGCGCGGGCGCGACGTCGGACTGGAACAGCTCGAGCGCGTCCCGGTGCTGCCGGGCGGTGAGCCCGTCGCGGTCGGCGTGCAGGTGCATGACCTGGTGCCCGAGTTCCTTGTGGTAGCGCAGTACCTTGTCGACGACCTGCGCCGGGCTCCCGATCAGCGCGGAGCTGCGCCCGACGAAGTCGTCCAGGGTCCGGAAGACCGGCTCCAGCCCGAGCCGCGTCTGCATGGCCAGCCGGCTTTCGAAGATCGGCCGGTAGGTCTCGAGCGCCTCCTGCGTGGTGCGGGCGACGTGGAAGCCAGCGGTGCCCGCTCCGACGAGCGCAGCGGCGGGGTCGTGGCCGTGGTGGGCCCACCTCTCGCGGTAGTGCCGGACCAGCTCGGCGTACGGCTCGACGGGGTTGGTGACGTTGGCCGAGAACAGCGGGTCGCCCCACTTCGCGGCGAGTTCGACGGAGTCGCGGCTGGTCGCGCTGCCGTGCCACACGCGGATCGGGTGCTGTAGCGGCCGCGGCCAGACCTCGGCGTCGGTCAGCGACGGCCGGAAGCGTCCGGACCAGGTGACCTTGTCCTCGCGCCACAGCCGCCGGAACAGCTCGTAACCTTCGGCGTTGCGGTCCCACTGGTCGTCCGGGGTGACGTGGAACAGCTCGCGCTGGGCGGCGCCGTTCCCCTTGCCGATGATCAGCTCCAGGCGGCCGCCGGAGAGGTTGTCGAGGGTCGAGTAGTCCTCGAACGCGCGCACCGGGTCGAGCAGGCTGAGCGTGGTGACGGCGGTGAACAGCCGGATCCGGGACGTCCGTGCGGCGATGTGGCTCAGGACCACGGGCGGCGACGACGAGATGAACGGCCGCTCGTGCCGCTCGCCGACCGCATAGCCGTCGAAGCCCAGCTCTTCGGCGAGTTCGGCGTTCGCCACCACCTCCCGGAGCCGCTCGTGGGTGGGCGCCAGGCTGCCGGTGACCGCGTCGGGGACGTGGGTGATGAGGGTGATGAGCAAGAACTTCACGCGTTCTCCACTTCACGGGCTCGGTACCCCACAGCTAGCCCGAGCCGAGGCCGCACCGCACTTGTGTTCACGATGTGGGCGCGGTCCGGGAGCGGCGAACGTGACGATCGCGGTGAGGAAGGCGTCCTGGTGGCGGGCGAAGTCGGGCCGGACCGGTTCGGGGGCGGCGGGGAGCTCCCGCGCGTCGGGCAGCACCCGGAGCAGGGTGATCCGTTCGCGAATGGATCCGGTGACTCTCGTGCAATAGCGTAACGGCGTGGCGAATTTCGAAGCTGTCCAAGTGAACCTGTGGTGCGATGACGTGGAGCGCTGCGCCGCGTTCTTCCGGAGCCTCGGGATGCCCGAGAAGTTCCGCTTCCCTTCGCACGGCGAGCCGCACCAGATCGAAGTGGAGGCCGCGGGCGTGCGGATCGGGTTCAGCTCGGCCCGCGTCGGCAGTGAGTTCTTCGGCATCGCAACGACTCCCGGGGAGAACACGGAGGTCGTGTTGTGGTGCGACGACGTCGACGACCTGCATCGGAGGGCGCTCGACGCGGGAGGCTCACCCGTGAAGAGCCCGACCGACTCGCCGGACGGGCGGCTGCGGTACTCCTGGGTGCGCGACCCCGAAGGCCACCGTGTGAAGTTCGTGCAGGAACGCGGCTGAGCCGCACCTCCGCGGGCACGCGGATCGCCCTGGGGCGCCGGTGGTCACCCGGACCGGCCGAAGAGCCGGTGCGTGCCCGCCTGCATGCGCCAGGCGTCCTCGAGGGAACCCGCGTCGACCGGGGCGAACCCGGTGTCGTCGACCAGGCCCATTACGAGCCGCTCGGCGGTCGGGTCGGTTCCGGCGAGCCGGTCGGCGGCGCGGACCGGCCGGCCCTTGTCCGCGAGTGTCGCCTGGACGAGCGCGTTCCAGGCACGATGGCCACAGGCGGTCGCCTCCGGTCGGCTGCCGTCGTCCGTGCGGGTTCCCGGCGCGCAGCTCGGGAAACGCCCACCGTGAGCACGGCTCGGTACGGCGCGTGGGCGTGAGCCGGCACGACGACGGCAAGCTCGTGTGGGCGTGCCTCGGGTACGAGGAGGCGGTGGTGCTCGACAAGCGATCGGCCGCGCCGGTGATTCCGGATCCGCTGGGAACCGCGGCGGCCATCCTGCCGCCGTGAGCCCGGTTTCCCGAGCTGGTTTCCCGTCGTCGACGCGGCAGACGGTTGAGCAACGCCCGACCGGGTGTGGTGAGTGCGCCTACGCCGGCGGCGGACCGAGGCCGGTGTGCCGGCCGGCGAGGGCGCCGGCGATTTCGGCCAGCTTCACGTTGAGCTCCTGGGAAGTGCGGCGCAGCAGGGCGAACGCTTCGTCGGCGGTCAGTCCCTGGCGGGTCATGAGGATTCCCTTGGCTTGGCCGATGACGTCGCGGGAGTCGATCGCGTGCTGCAACTGGGCGGCGTGCAACGCGGCAACCTCGCCGGCATGGCTGCGAGCCAGGGCGAGTGAGGCGTGGGTGGCCAGCAGGAGCGCGCGATGACGGTCGTCTTCGGTGATCGCGCCGCGGTGGCTGTAGATGTTGAGTGCGCCGCGAACCGAGACCTGGCCGCCGGCGGGTTGCAGCGCGGTGGACAGCACCGATCCGAGCCCGTTGCGGACCGCGGTGGCGGCGAACTGGGGCCACGCGGACGCGGTGGTGAGGTCTTGATCGAGAGCGTAGCCGGGCCCATCGGCGCCGGCGACGTCCACGCACGGCCCGGCGTCGGTCGCGTACTGGACCTGGTCGAGTTCGGTGGCGACGTAGTCGGTTTGAATCGGCGTGAAGAACCGGCCGGCCGGGTCGCACAGCGTGACGCTGGCCATTTTCGTGTGTGGGATGACGACGATCGACGCCGCCGTGATCTGTCGCAATGTTTGCTCGACGGTCGTGGCGTCGAGCAGAACCCGGGTCAGCGCGGAGAGCTGGTCACCCAGGTGGGTGGATTCGTCATACCGAGCCTCGTTCGCCACGGCAACGTCGACCGTCTCGTAGGCCGGTAGCTCGGCGGCGGTGATCGCGACCCGCAACGCTGTCGTGATTGCCGCGTCCGGGCCGAGTACCGCGACCGACAAGACGCCCCGAACTGCGTGATGATGCACGAAATCGTGCATCATCCGAGCACCCGCCGCGGGCAAGTCGCTCGTTTTCCGCAGGTCCAAGACGATGCAAGCCGCGGCCGGCACAGTGCTGGTGACGTCGGCGAGTTTCCCCTGGTCGCCGGCACCGCATCTCCTGCCAGCGTGCCGCTGATACGCAGCACCAGCGTGGAATCCACGTTTTGCGGCCTGATGGCTACCTCGTCCTGCGGCATTGCCGTCCGTCCGTAGCCGGCACGGGCGGAGGGCCCGCGAACTCTTCGGTGCCCGTCGGCTCCGGCGGCGGGCGGGACGTGTGGATCTGCCCCTACCCGAACGGGCACGTCCAGGCCGTCGGGACCGAC
>NZ_JBEXVF010000043.1:0-78995 GCF_040629235.1 Amycolatopsis sp. NPDC005961
GGCGGCGGTGCGGGAGCTGATGGCGACCGTGCGGGCGGGCAGCGGGATCCGGAGCGCGACCACCGAGGCCGAAGGCGGCTTCGTCGTCGGAGCGAGCCGAAGCCCTGCGCGACCGTGTCGGACTGGACGTCACCGTCGTAGTTCTTGCACGCCCAGACGTAGCCGCCCTCCCACTTCATCGCCGCCGCGACCATGTCGTCGATCAGGCGGTGCTCGTAGGAGATGCCCTTGGCGTCGAACTCGGCCTTGAACTCGGCCTGGAAGATCTCCTCGAACACGTCCTTGAACTGGCCGTCGTAGGCCTTGAGGATGGTGTTCTTGGTGGAGAGGTAGACCGGCAGGCCGCGGTCGAGGCCGTACTGGAGCGAAGCGCGCGCGAAGTCCTCGATGGACTTCTTGAAGTTGTACATCCCCATGGCGACGCCGCCGCCCTCGGGGAACTTCGCGACCTCGAACTCCATCGGCTCGGAGCCGTCGTCCGGGGTGTAGCTGATGGTCAGCGTGCCCGGGCCGGGGACCTTGAAGTTGGTCGCCTTGTACTGGTCGCCGTGGGCGTGACGGCCGATGATGATCGGCTTCGTCCACGTCGGCACCAGCCGCGGGATGTTCTGGATGACGATCGGCTCGCGGAAGATCACGCCGCCGAGGATGTTGCGGATCGTCCCGTTCGGGGACAGCCACATCTTCTTGAGGCCGAACTCTTCGACGCGCGCCTCGTCCGGGGTGATCGTGGCGCACTTGACGCCGACGCCGTGCTTCTTGATCGCGTTCGCGGCGTCGATCGTGACCTGGTCGTCGGTGCGGTCCCGCTCCTCGATGCCCAGGTCGTAGTAGTCCAGGTTCACGTCCAGGTACGGGTGGATCAGCTTGTCCTTGATGAACTGCCAGATGATGCGGGTCATCTCATCGCCGTCGAGTTCGACGACGGTGCCCTGGACCTTGATCTTGGCCATGAGCAGCGGTGCTCCTTCCGCGGATCTTCGCGTTACTTCGATAAGTCTTCGCCGGTAGCGGTACAAGCGTACTGCTTGACCGTCCTGGATGGTTCCAGTAGTGGCCGGTATCAAGTCTCCCCCGCCTGTTTGTGGTGGTAGTCACCGGGCGGGTGCCGCCGTTCGCCCGATTCGACCGTTCGCCGAGCGATCGTCGCGTGGAGGGGTGAACCAAGGCACGATGCGATCCGTGAACTCATCATGCGGGAGGTGACGGCCATGTCGACCCATCGGTACGCCGAGTACGAAGACGAGTACGAGGACTACGAAGACCCCGAAAACACCGCTGACGTGCTCGACGAGCGGCCGCGCCGCGGCGTCGCCCACTTCGTCAGCGCGCTGGGCGGGCTCCTGCTCACGCCGGTCGCGCTGGGCCTGCTGAGCTGGGGCGGGCTGCGCCAGCAGCAGCTGATCCAGGCGACGCTGAGCACCAACCGCGACCCGCAGGGCATCGCGCTGCTGGCCGGCGGGGCGATCCTGCTGCTGGTCGTCGCGTCGCTCGGCGCGCTGTCGGCGGTCGGCCCGATCCTCGGCGGGCTGCTCTACGGCGTGCTGCCCGGCGTCGCGGCGATGGCCGTGCCCGACTGGGGCTTCCGGCTGGTGAACCTGATGCCGAAGAGCGACATCGCGTACGGCGTCATGGACTTCCTCTTCATCGGCGGCCTGCTCGGCGTGGGGTTCCTGCTCGTCGGCAGCGGGCTGGCCAACGCGCTGGTGCGGCGGCGCCGGGAGGCCTGAACCGCGCCGGTGGGATCATCGGCCGATGGGTTTGTTCACCGTCGCCGAAGCCTGCGACGAACTGGCGAAGCTGCGGCCGGTCCTCGACGAACTGGTGCGCGTGCGGGCCGACGCGGCCGAGCTCGCGGCGTCGCTGCGGCCCGGCGGGCGCGCCACCGAGCTGGGCGGGCTGCCCGAGTGGAAGGCCGCGCAGGCCCGGCTCGACGACCTCATGACGACGGTCCAGCGCACCGGCGCCGAGCTCAAGGGGTTCGCGCCGCTGCTGGTCGACTTCCCGGCCGAGCTCGACGGCGTCGACGTGCTGCTGTGCTGGCTCGAGGGTGATCGCGAGCTGGGCTGGTACCACCGCACCGACCTGGGCTTCGCCGGTCGCCGTCCGCTGAAAATCGCTGGTCCGCCGGACTAGGTTGGGTCCGTGGACCACGCATCGCGGGCAGCGCTGTTCGACGGCACGGCCGAGAACTACGACGAAGACACCTTCCACGCCCAGGTGGCGGACGCGCTGGTCGCGCCGCTGCCGGCCGGGCCGGGGCTCGTGCTGGACGTCGCCACCGGCACGGGGTTCGCGGCGTACGCGGCTTTGCGGCTGAAGCCTTCTCGCGTGCTGGCCGTCGATCTCTCGCCGGCGATGGTGGCTCAAGCCGCGGCGAAGGCCGCTTCGCTCGATCCTGCCGGGGTGATCACCTGGCAGGTCGGGCCGGCGGTGCCGATGCCCGCGGACGACGGTTCGGCCGACGTCGTGCTGTGCTCGTCCTCGCTGCACTTCCTGGGCGCGGTCGCGTTCGCCGACTGGCTGCGGGTGCTCCGGCCGGGCGGACGGCTGGCGTTTTCGGTGGTTTCGGGGGCGCGGTTCAAGCCTTCCGGCCCCTTCGCGGCGTTCGTGCCGGCGGACTTGTCGTTCCCGCTCGACGAAACCGGGGCCGCGGCCCTGGCCTCGTCGGCGGGGTTCCGGGACGTCTCGGCCCGGACGTTCACGGTCGACGGCGGCGACCGGGTGCGGAGCGTCTTCCTGGTGCACGCGACGGCCCCGTGAACCTGGAGCGCCCGGCGTGGTTTGGCGCATGCTGGGCAGTGACGCGGGCACGCCCGCCGATCCCGACGGCTGGTTTCTCCAGCGCCGGGACCGGCCCGCGGACTGGGTCACCGCGGACGGCGGCCGGGTTTCCCTGCGGCTGGAGGCCTACACGGAGTACCGGCGGCTGCCGGGCGAGGTTTCCGTGGTCGAGGTCTTCGAGCTGAGCGCCCGAGCCTTCCGCAAACGCTTGCACCTTCGAAATCGCCGAGGTATCGACGCTCGGCCCCGACGTGGTTTGGCGCATGCTGGGCAGTGACGCGGGCACGCCCACCGATCCCGACTGCTGGTTCCTCCAGCGCCGGGACCGGCCCGCCGACTGGGCCGCCTGGGTGACCGCCGGGACGCTGCCGCCCGTCGAGCGGCTCAGGCCGTGAAATGGACCTCGCCGCGGGTGGCCGGGCCGTCCGGGCTGCCGCAACGCTGGACGAACGTCAGGTCCACGCCGGTCGCGTCGAGGCGGTCGATCGTGAAGTCCGCGTAGTCGTCGCCGCAGCCGAAGCCGCCCGTGACCACTGAGATGCCCGGGGTCGTCGACGCCGGGTCGCTCGGGCTTCGGTAGCGCGCGCCCGTGTAGGTCCCCGGGTGCAGGGACTCGCCCGCCGGGGCGCTCAGCTCGATGCGCAGGTACTCGAATCCCGCGTCGACGTCGATCGTCAGCCTGCCGTCGTGGTTCCACGTCGCGATCTCGGCATCCGGTGCCGCGTAGTGGGCGCTGCCCTGCATCGGCCAAGCGCCATCGTCCGAGGTGTAGTCCACCGTCCGCACCGGGTCCGCCGACGCGATCGGCACGAGCGTCAAGCCCAGCCCGGACGCCGCCGCAAAGATCACGCAGGCACGACGAAACGAATTCACGGAACCTCCCCATCCCGAGGCCGCCTGGTGCGGCATCACGATCATGCTGGCAGCGCGACCGGGCCCGGGGATAGGTCTCAACGGTGCAATGAAGCGCCCTTGAGGATCTTGTCCACCGCGTTCTTCGGGCCGTGCACCGCGAGCCCGGCCAGCGCGAGCTTCTCCCCCGGCACCGCGCGGACCGCCGCCCGGTTGTCGACGTCATTGCCCGTGTGGAACAGCTCGTCGGTGAAGATCGAGAACCGCAGCCCGCGACCCAGCGCGCGGGTGTGCGCCGCGGTCAGGACGTCCGCGCTGCCCGAGAACACCATCACCGGCTGGCCGAACATCGGCAGGTACTCCGTGCCGTCGGCGTCCGCGTAGGGCTCGCCCATCAGCTCCGGCGTCACGTGGGCGATCCCACTCACCAGGAACGCGGTGACGTTCAGCCGCTGCCAGGACGCCAGGTCGTCGCGCAGCAGGACGGCGATCTTCGTGTCGAAGGAAGTCATGCACGAAGACTCGTCCGCCGGCCACGCCCGCGTCTTGTACGTTCTTGACATGGCCCACGTGGAAGCTTGGCGGCCGGCGGTCCCGGGGATCGCCGAGGTCTTCCACGCCCACTTCATCACGCACGCCTACCCGTTGCACACGCACGACACGTGGACGCTGCTGATCGTCGACGACGGCGTCATCCGCTACGACCTCGACCGCCACCACCACGGCGCGCTCGGGACGGCGGTGACGCTGCTGCCGCCGAACGTCGCGCACGACGGGCGCGCCGCGACCAGCCACGGCTTCCGCAAGCGCGTGCTCTACCTGGACACGTCGGTGCTGGGCGAGGACCTCGTCGGCGCGGCGGTCGACCAGCCGAGCGTCGCCGACGGCCTGCTGCGCACCCGGATCCACCAGCTGCACGCGTCGCTGGCCGAGCCGGGCGACGCACTCGAGGCGGAAAGCCGGCTCGCGCTCGTCGCCGAGCGGCTGCGCACCCACCTGGGCCGGACGGAGACGCACCCGCCGAAGCAGGGGCTCGCGGACGACCTGCGGGACCTCCTCGACGCTCGCCTGCCCGAAGCCGTGACGCTCGCCGAAGCGGGCGAGACGCTCGGCGCGCACCCGGCGCACCTCGTCCGCTGCTTCGGCGCGCGGTTCGGCCTGCCACCGCACCGCTACCTGACGGGCCGCCGCGTCGACCACGCGCGCCGGCTCCTGCTCGACGGCGCTCCCGCCGCGGAGGTCGCCGTGACGGCCGGGTTCACCGATCAGGCCCACCTGACCCGGCACTTCAAGCGGTACCTGGGCACGACGCCGTCGCGGTACTCGAAGGCTCGTTGACCCACCGGCCGGTTGTGTCAAGATGACCGCATGCTGCGCGAACTGCACCTGACCGGCGACCCGGCCGCCGACAAGCTGCTCAACGACGACCCGTTCGCCCTGCTCGTCGGCATGCTCCTCGACCAGCAGTTCCCGATGGAGCACGCGTTCGCCGGCCCGCGGAAGATCGCCGACCGGATGGACGGCTTCGCGCTGGCGAAGATCGCCGCGACCGACGTCGAGACGTTCGTCGAGATGTGTGTCGTGCCGCCGGCCATCCACCGCTACGGCGGTTCGATGGCCCGCCGCGTGCACGCGCTCGCGGAGCACATCATCGAGAACTACGACGGCCGGACCGAGGGGCTCTGGCTCGACGGCCGCCCGAAGCCCGACGGCCCCGAAGTCCTGAAGCGGCTGCGGGCGCTGCCGGGGTTCGGCGAGCAGAAGGCGAAGATCTTCCTGGCCCTGCTGGGCAAGCAGCGCGGCATCCAGCCGAAGGGCTGGCGCGAGGCAGCGGGCGCGTACGGCGACCGCGGCTCGCGCCGGTCGATCGCCGACGTCACGAGCGCCGAGACGCTCGCCCAGGTCCGGGCGTTCAAGAAGGCCGCCAAGGCCGCCGCCGCGTCGAGCTAGCGCACCCCGACGCGCAGCGGGCCCGGCGACCGCGGGCCGTACTGATTCGTCCACAGTGGACCCTCACAGCAGGCCGGCGAGTTTGTACAGGACCAGGCTTCCCGCGACGGCGACGTTGAGGCTCGCGCCGGTCCCCACCATCGGGATTTCGACGACGGTGTCCAGCAAATCGAGCGCCTCCGGCGGGATGCCGGTCTGCTCGTGGCCGAGCACGGCGATCGTGCGGCCGCGGGCGGCGGGAAGGTCGGCCAGGCGCACCGCTTCCTCCGCCAGCTCGACGCCGACCACGCGCGTGCCCGCGGCCCGTTCGCGGGCCAGCCAGCCCGGCGGGTCGTGCACCCAGTGCACGCATGCCGGGCGCCGCAACGTGTTGCCGCGGCGCAGCGCCTCCGGTACCCAGGGGAACCGCGGCACCGCGAGGCACGCGCCCACCGCGTCGCAGGTGCGCAGGAGCGTGCCGAGGTTCGCGCCGTGCAACGGCCAGAGCGGGGCGGCCACCAGGTGACCCCAACAGGAATGCGCCTTGCTCCGCCGGGACTTCCGCAGCTCGCGGGGCGTGCGGACCCGGACAGCGGGGCTCACCGGCGCCGAGGCGCGGCGCCTCCGATTTCGTTGGTCATGCCCGGAGTCTAACCCGTTCGCCGGGACCGTCGAACGAGTTGCGCTCCTACCCTGGACCCGGAGGTGAAGGCCATGCACGCCGGAATGGGAGACGAAATCCAGGTACACGGCCGTACCGTCGGGTCGGCCGAGCAGCGCGGCGAGATCCTCGAAGTCCGCGGGCCCGACGGCGCCCCGCCCTACCTGGTGCGGTTCGCCGACGGACACGAGGCGCTCGTCTTCCCCGGGCCGGACTGCGAAGTCCAGGCCCACGCCGACTAACCCACGGCGACCTCTTCACGACGTCCGCGGACCCGGCCCCACGCGGTGCCGACGAGCACCAGCGCCACCAGGGTCAGCGCCGCCGCGACCTCCGGGAGCAGCAGCGGCCCGGCGGAGTCGAGGACCGCTCCGCCGACCACGCCGGACAGCCCCACGCCGAGGTAGATCGCCGACGCGTTGAGCGACAGCACCAGACCCGCGTGGCCCGGGGCCAGCTCGATCAGGCGGTGCTGCACCGGCGGGCTGAACGACCACGTCGCCACGCCCCACACGAACAGCGCGACACCCGCCACGATCGGCGTCGTCGTCGCGATCGGCAGCAGCGCCAGCACGACGGTGATCGCGGCCGTCACGACCAGCAGCGGCGTGCGCGAACCCCAGCGGTCGGTCGCCCGGCCGGCGGCGAAGTTGCCGACCGCGCCGCCGACGCCGTAGCAGAAGAGCAGCACCGTGACCGCCGTGCCGTGGACGCCCGCGGTCGCGGCCAGCAGCGGTGACACGAACGTGTAGACCATGAACGCGGCGAGGCAGCCGAGCACCGTCACGGCCAGCATGACGAGCACGCGCGGGTCGCGGCCCGCGGCGAACCGCTCGGCCAGGCTCACCTTCGGCGGCGCGGCGACCGACGGCAGCGCCACCCGCACGGCCAGCGCGCTCGCCAGCGAGAACGCCGCGACCAGCGCGAACGCCGTCCGGTAGCCGAGGTGCTGCGAAATGAGGCTGCCCAGCGGGACGCCGAAGATGAGCGCGACGGTCAGGCCGCCGAACACCAGCGCGACCGCGCGGCCCCGGCGTTCCGGGCTGCTCAGCTCGGCCGCGACCGCACTCGCCGCCGGGGTGAACACCGCGGCGCCGACCGCGGTCACCACCCGGGCCAGCAGGAGCGTGCCGTAGCCGGGTGCGAGTGCCGCGAACAGGTTGCCGGCGGCGGTGACGACGAGCGCGGCGACCAGCAGCGCCCGGCGCTCCCAGGTGCCGGTGACGGCGGCGAAGATCGGCGAGCCGACCGCGTACGCGATGGCGAAAGCCGTGACGAGCTGCGCCGCGGCGGTGGCCGACACGTGCAGCTCGCCGGTCAGCGCCGGCAGCAGCCCGGCGACGATGTAGCCGCTGGTCCCGACGCCGAACGCGCCGAAGGCCAGCACCGAGATCCTCGAGGGCGAGGGTGCGGACATGGGTGGGTCCCCCAAGCGGGCGGGTGATTGGTTCGACGAACGTCGTAGTTCGACCATCACCGTACTACGCCGCTCCGACAATTTCGATCGGCGTCGTACAATGGGCTCATGGCCAAGACCGTCACGCTGCCGCCGATCGTCCACCCGACGACGGACGAGATCACCGTCGAAGGCGTGCTCCGCGCTCTCGCGGACCCGGTGCGCCTGGCGATCGTGCGCCAGCTCGCGGCCGCGGACCACGAGATCGCGTGCGGCGGGCTGACCGTGCCGGTGACCAAGTCCACACTCACCCACCACCTGAGCATCCTGCGCCAGGCCGGCGTCGTGGCCGGCCGCCAGGAGGGGACGACCCGGTTCAACGCGTTGCGCCGCAACGACCTCGACGCCCTGTTCCCGGGCCTGCTGACCGGCGTTCTGGCCGCTCCGCGCTGATCACGCCGTTACGGTGTGGATCGTCACGCGCTATCGGGATGACAACGACCCCCTCCGCTTGTTGGACTGTGCGTAGGACAGCCCACGGCGCTGGGGCCGCATGGCTGTCTTCTTTTTCGTCCACAAACTGAACCGATCCAGTACCTGTGACTGAGACGGCCAAGTAATCGATTTCTCATCTGGGAAGGAGTGCCGTGCCCGTCGCGCTGCTCGCGCTCGCCATCGGAGCCTTCGGCATCGGGACCACCGAGTTCGTCATGATGGGCGTGCTGCCCCAGGCGGCCGCCGAGTTCGGCGTCGACATCCCGACCGCCGGCTACCTCATCTCCGCCTACGCCCTCGGCGTCGTCGTCGGCGCCCCGCTGCTCACCGCGGTCGCCGTCCGGCTGCCGCGCAAGACCATGCTGCTGGCCATGATGGGCCTGTTCACCCTGGGCAACGCCCTCTTCGCGCTCTCCCCGAACCAGGAGTTCGGGGTCGCGTTCCGGTTCCTGGCCGGCCTGCCCCACGGCGCGTTCTTCGGTGCCGGCGCCGTCGTCGCCTCCAGCCTCGTCGGGCCGGGCCAGCGCGCCAAGGCCGTGTCGATGATGTTCCTGGGCCTGACCCTGGCCAACGTCATCGGCGTGCCGCTGGGCACGCTGCTGGGCCAGCGGGTCGGCTGGCGCGCCACGTTCGGCGTCGTCGCCGTGATCGGCCTGGTCGCCGCCGCGGCCATCGCGAAGCTGGTGCCCCACCAGGGCCGGCCCGCGGAGGCCTCGCTGCGCACCGAGCTCGGTGCGTTCAAGCGGCCGCAGGTGCACCTGGCGCTGGCGATCGTCACCTTCGGACTCGGCGGCGTGTTCGCTTGCCTGTCCTACATCACGCCGATGCTGACCGACGTCGCCGGCTACTCGCCGTCGAACGTCACCCTGCTGCTGTCGCTGGCCGGGGTCGGCATGACGATCGGCAACCTGCTCGGCGGCCGCCTGGCCGACCGCGCGCTGATGCCGGGCCTGTACGCCGCGCTGCTGGCGCTGGCGTGCGTGCTGGGCATCTTCACGATCACCGCGCAGGGCAAGGTCGGCGCGGCGATCACGATCTTCTTCGTCGGTGTCGCCGGGTTCATGATCGGCCCGATGATGCAGGCGCGGATCATGGAGAAGGCGGGCGGCACTCCGTCCCTGGTGTCGGCCGCCGTCCAGTCCGCGTTCAACATCGCGAACTCGATCGGGGCGTACCTCGGCGGGCTCGTGATCGCGGGCGGCCTCGGCCTGGTCGCCCCCAACTGGGTCGGCGCGCTCCTGGCCGTCTTCGGGCTGTCGCTGGCGATCGTCTCCGGCACCCTGGACCGCCGCGAAGCGCGCGCCGAACGTCACCGCGAACTCGCGATGGCGTCCTGACCGGCCTGAAAAGCGCCACTTTCCCCGGGAAGTGGCGCTTTTCGGCGTTCAGGAGGAGGCGAGCGGGCCGCCGATGATCGTCAGGGCCACGTAGAGCACGGCGGCCGCGAGCCCGACGTACGTCACGATGTCGACGACCTTGCCGCGGATCGCGAGCAGCCCGGCCCGCTCCGTCGGCAGCACCGCCCGCAGCACCCCGGCGAGCAGGAGCGCGGCGCCGATCAGCGCCGCGCCCTCGCGCCAGTGGTACTGGACGATCCGCAGCGCCGCGACGGCCGCCACCAGCAGCACCGCCGCGAACGGGAGCTGCGTGAACCTGGCCCGTCCGCCCCGGCGGTCGTGCACGTCCCGCCGGTCTTCGGTCATCGTCATCAGCCTTGGACCGAGCGCTCGGCCGCTTCGACCACGTTGCTGACGAGCATCGCCCGGGTCATCGGCCCGACCCCGCCCGGGTTCGGCGAGATCCAGCCGGCCACCTCGGCCACGTCCGGGTGAACATCGCCGGTGAGCTTGCCGTCCACGTGGGACACGCCGACATCGAGCACCGCGGCGCCCGGGGCGACCATGTCCGGCGTGATGATCCCGGGCACACCGGCCGCGGCGACCACGATGTCGGCCCGGCGGACCTCGGCGGCGAGGTCGCGGGTGCCGGTGTGGCAGAGGGTGACGGTGGCGTTCTCGCTGCGGCGGGTCAGCAGCAGGCCCAGCGTCCGGCCGACGGTGATCCCGCGGCCGACGACCGTGACGCGCGCGCCGTTCAGCTCGACGCCGTGGCGCTTGAGCAGCTCGATGATCCCGTACGGCGTGCACGGCAGCGCGCCCCGCTGGCCCAGCACCAGGCGGCCGAGGCTGACCGGCGCGAGGCCGTCGGCGTCCTTCTCCGGGTCGATGCGCTCGAGGACGCGGTTCGCGTCGAGGTGCTTCGGCAGCGGCAGCTGGACGAGGTAGCCGTGGCACGCCGGGTCGGCGTTCAGCTCGTCGATGACGGCTTCGAGCTTGTCCTGCGAGATGTCCGCGGGCAGGTCCCGGCGGATCGAGTTGATCCCGATCTTCGCGCTGTCGGCGTGCTTCATCCGCACGTAGGAATGCGACCCCGGGTCGTCGCCGACCAGGACGGTGCCCAGGCCCGGCGTCACCCCCTTCGTGGCCAGCGCCGCGACGCGCGGCTCGAGCTCCGCGAAAATGGCGTTCTTGGTGGCCTTGCCGTCGAGAATCTTCGCCGTCACGACGCCCATTCTGGCAAAGCGACCCCCGCGCGTCGCTTCCAGGCGCGCGTGGTCGCAGCCCGTAGAGTGATCGTCACCCCCGCACGGTCCACTCGCGACGCTGGCCGCGATCAAGCTGTGATCTACCGCACCTCGCATCACCCGAGGTCAGACCGTGTGCCACCGGGTCGCCGAGCGGCAAAACCCACATGCGGGGTGCACTCGCGCGCGCGAACAGTCAAAATGTCCCCGTGGCACAACCGACGACGCAGCTGAACGCGACCGAGCAGGACACCCTGGTCAAGCAGATCGGCCTTGCCCTGCTCCGTGCCGCCCCGCGCGACTGGCGCAAGGTCTCGGCGGAATACCGAGCCGTCGGGAGGTACCACGAGCTGACCGGCGAGATCGTCACCGAAGACGGCACGGTGCACGAGTGGCTCGCCACCCACGACATCGCGACCCTCTTCGGGCGGTTGCGCGGCGGCATGTACCGCGACGGCCGCGGCACGTGGTTCAACGCGCGCTACCAGCTCGACCACCCGTCCAGCTACAACCTCGAGTACAACCGCGACGAGCCGGTGTGGAACCTCGCGCCGCCGCCGCAGGCCTACTCGGACGAGCTGCGGATGTTCCCGCGCACCGAGGACAACGTGCCCGAGTGGCTGATCCGGCGGATGTCCGGGCTCGGCCCGGAGCAGCCGGGGCCGCACTTCCGGATCGCGCGGATCTTCGACACGATCGGCCCCGCCGGCCGCCCGGTGATCAACCGCCCCGACCTCGAGGTCGAGGAGCAGGACCGGCTGCTGGAGTACCTCGACCACGCGCCGCTGGTCGTCACCGAGCGCGGGTACGACATCGACCGCCTGGCCGCGACGCCCGAGGCCACCGTGCCGGTCGCCTTCCACAGCGACGGGCAGTGGATCTGGCCCGCCGCGGTCAACTTCTACCTGCGCAAGTACGGCGTTTCGCCCGAGTCGGACCTGGTCGAGCACGTGCGCGCGGTCGGCTTCTCGCTGCCGCCGGTCGACGAGCCGACGCTGCAGGCCGCCGGCGCGTACCTGACCCGCGGCAACCAGCCGCCCCCGCAGCAGCAGCGCCCGGGCGGCCCGCCGCCGCAGGGCCCGCCGCCCGGACCGCCGCCGCAGGGGCCGCCGCCCCAGCAGGCACCCGCGGGCCCGCCGCCGACCATGGTCGCGCCGGCGGTGCCGGTCCCGCCGGCCCCGCAGCACCAGGAGCCGCCCGCACCCGTGGAAGCGCCGCCGGCCGCGGCGCACGCCCCCGAGCCGGAGGCCCCGGCCGAGGAGCACGCGTACGCCGAAGACGCGGAGTTCGCCGAAGAGGGCTACGACGACCAGGAGTTCGACGACCGCTTCGCCGAGGAGGACTCCTACGGCGAGGACGAGTACGAGCACCCCGAGCACGCCGCCGGCGCGAACGGCACTTCGCCGGAGCCGGGCCGGGTGCCCGACCTCGAAGAGACCGCGGAGTACGTGCCCGACCAGCCGATCGGGCACGGGGAGGAGCCTCGCGACGGCGCCCACGCCCCGGGCCGGTTCGGCGACGAGCCGGAGCCGGAGCCCGCTTCCCACCACGAGGACGACGAGCACCCCGCGTTCGACGCCGGCACCCATCGCGACGACGAGCCGGCGCACGCCGCGTTCCAGCCGGACGAGGCCGAGTCCGCGGCCGACGCCTTGCCGGGCCGGGCCCGCCAGGACGAGGAGTCGTTCCAGCCGCCGGAGCAGCCCGCGTTCGACCCTGGTCCGCCGACCATGATCACGCAGTCGGAGGTGCCGGGCGTGCTGCCGGTGCCCGAGCCGACGATGCCGCCGCGGCCGGCCGTCCCCGCACCGGCTCCCGAGCAGCCCCGCTCGGGCCGCCGCGCGCTGCGCCGCGAGACCCCGGACCACCCCGTGCTCGCCGGCCTGCAGGCCAAGCTGGACGAGCTCGAGGTGCCCGAGAGCGGCTACAAGCTGGGCGAGCCCGCCGAGCACGGGTGGAGCGTCGAGCAGGTCGACGACGGCTGGCGCGTCGGCTGGTACGACGGCAAGCTCAGCAACCCCGCGGTCTTCGGTGACGCCGAGGACGCGGCCGCGTTCATGCTCGGCAAGCTGCTGCTCCACCCGGAGGGCCACGTGCCCGAGCCGGAACCGGAGCCCGAACCGGAGCCCGAGCCCGAGCCGGAACCGGCGCCTCAGCGGGTCGTCGCGACGCTGTCGCCGGAGGTCGCGACCGGGTCGTACCCGGTCCGCAAGCCGGAGCCGCCGGTGCCCGCCCAGGAGCAGACGGCGTTCACGAGCGCCGAGGAGCTGTTCGGCGACCTGGAGGACGACGAGCCCCCGGCCCCGCCGACGCCGCCGCGTCAGCCCGTGCCGGTCCCGGCCGGGCCGCCGCCGCTCGCCCAGCAGCAGGCCGGGCCGCCGCCCGCGGCCCCCGCGCCGCCCCGGCGCGAACCGCCGTCGACACCGACCGTCCTGGCGTCCCCGGTGCCGCCGGGTGCCCCGCCCGTCGGGGCTCCGCTCGGTGCGCCGCCCGCCCCGCCACGTCGTGAGGAGCCGGCCCGCCCGGCCGTCAACGGCGGTGGCGGCGGTGCTCAGCAGCAGTGGCCGATCGGGCCGATGGCCGGTGAGCCGCCGCTGACGCTGTTCCGCGGCAAGGAGCTGCGCGAGCTACCCGCGGGCAGTGAGCTGGACCGCTTCGGCGGCCCGACCGGCAACCTGACGTACGCCGCGGGCACGCCGTTCGCCGAGCGGTCCCTGGTGCCCGAGTGGGTGAACCGGCCGTACCACGTCTACCGCGTGCAACGGCCGCTCGAGGCGCTGGCCGGCGTCGCGATCCCGTGGTTCAACCAGCCGGGCGGTGGGTCGGCGTACCTGCTCCCGGCGTCGATCGAGGAGCTGGTCGCCGAGGGCGACCTGATCGAGCTCGACCCGGGCGAACCCCCGATCGACTGAGCTTCTTCGAAGGCCCCGGCGCTGCCGGGGCCTTCGTGGTTTCAGCGGATGACGAGCCCGTGGGCGGCGGCGAAGGCGATGGCCGTCTCGACGTCCACTTCGGCGCCCCGCAGGTTCGCCTGGACCAGGGCGTTCGCGTCGAGGCGCGCGCCGCGCAGGTCCGCGCCGTCGAGCTTCGCGGCCTGGAGGCGGGCGCCGGTCAGGTCGCTCCCGCGCAGGTCGGCGCCGGTGAGGTCGGCCTCGGTCAGGTTGGCTTCGCGCAGCCGCAGCCCGGACAGGCCCAGCTTGCGCAGCCGCGCTTTCGCGAGCGATGCCAGCGAGAGGTCGCACTCGGTGAGGGCGATGCCGCCGAACCCGCACTCGGCGAACGACGAGCCGAGCAGCGAGCACGACGTCCAGCGGCTTTCGACCAGCACCGAGCGGTCGAAGGTGCACGACCGGAACGCGGACGCGTCGTGCCGCGAGCGTGAGAGGTCGGCCCGGCCGAACACGCAGTCGTCGAAGGTGCAGCCACGCGTGCGCAGCCCGCTCAGGTCCGCCCCGGTGAAGTCGCACCCGGTGAACCGGCGCTTTTCCCACCACTGCCCGGACAACACCGCTTCGCGGTAGTCCTCCCCCGTCTCCAGCACGGCCCCAGGGTGCCACACCCGCGTCCGGCTAGAGCTTCGCACCCTGGACGTAGTTCATGGCCTCGACGTACTCGGGCAGCTGCGCGCGGCGCGCCATCTCGGCTTCGTCCAGGTCCTCCAGGCGGGTCTGGATCCACCACAGGTTTCCGAAGGGATCCCGCACGCGGCCGACGCGGTCGCCGAAGAACAACACCGTCTGGCGCGTCACTTCGGTCGCGCCCGCCGCGATCGCGCGCCGCTGGGTTTCTTCGCTGTCCGGCACGTAAAGCCGCAGGAAGGCCGGGGTGTCCGCCCAGTCGTCCGGCGAGTCGAACGCCATCACGACGGCATCGCCGATGCGGACCTCCGCGTGGCCGATCTTCCCGTCTTCGCCGGCGACGCGGCCGAGCTCCTCGGCGTCGAAGGCGCGCCTCAGGAATTCGAGCAGGCCGGCGGTGTCGTGGCCGATGATCCACGGGGTGACCGTCGTGTAGCCGGCGGGAACCATGTTTCCTCCTCGGTCGGTGTGGCCCCGACGATAAGGTCGAAATAGAACAGTTCCTGACCGCTGCATACTGGGCTCATGGGAGTTCCGCTGCGGCCGCTGGCGGCGCGGTCGGTGTACCGCGAAGTCGCGCCGCCCGCCGCTTTGGCCGGCGTCCTGGCTTGCGGCTGGCACGGGCAAACGGGCTGGGCGCGGCCGCTGCGCGTGCTCCCGGACGGCTGCGCGGACCTCGTCTGGGACGGCGACGCACTCACGGTGGTCGTCACCGTCGGCGCTCCCCTGCGGCTGTGGGTGCCCGCCGACGCGTCGCGAGTCGGCGTGCGGCTGCGGTGCGGGGCCGCGGCCGCCGTGCTCGGCACGTCGATGCCGGAGCTGCCCGCGGGCGCGACCCGGCTGAGCGACCTCTGGGGTGCCGACGCCCGTCGCGCCGAAGAAGCCCTCGCTGCCGCAGATTCCGAAGCCCAGCGCGGAATCCTCGAAACGCTCGTCGCTCGCCGGAGTGCGACGCCGGACCGGCGGGTGCTGGCCGCCGTCCGGGCGCTCGGCGCGGCCACGCGGACGTCCGACGTCGCCGTGGGGATCAGCGAACGCGCGTTGCGACGGCACCTCGTCCACGCCGTCGGCGCCGGACCCAAGCAGCTGCACCGCGTCCGGCGGTTCCAGCGGTTCCTGCGCCTCCTCGAGCCCCTGGTCGCCGGGCGGACGTCGCTGGCGCGCGCCGCCGCCGAACTCGGGTACGCCGACCAGTCGCACCTCGGCCGCGAATGCCGTCGCCTGTCCGGTTCCTCCCCGGCCGCGCTCGTGCGGGTGGCCGAAAAGTTCCAGACGCCCGCCCCGCCCGTGCGCCACGATCGCCGGCATGTTCCGAGTCACCATCGCGGTACGCGCTGACGACCTCGACGTCAACGGCCACGTCCGCGGCCCGGCCTACCTCGCCTACGCCGACCACGCGCGCTGGGTGTGCGTGCGGGCCGCCGGCATCGACCCCGCCGAGCTGACCGCGCGCCGGATCGGTCCGGTCAACCTGGAGACGACCGTGCGGTTCCACCGCGAGCTCGTCCCGGGCAGCGAGGTCTCCGTCAGCTGCGAATTCCGTTACGGCGAAGGCAAGACCTCGCGGGTCGAGCAGGAGTTCCACGCGCCGGACGGGACGCTCGTCGCCTCGGTGTCGTCGGTGTCGGGGCTGCTGGACCTCGACCGGCGGCGGCTGCTCCCGGACCCCGGCGCGTACTGGCGGGAGCTGGCCGCCCACCCGGAGCTGCTGGGCCTCGCGCCGAAAACCGGGTGATCTTCCCCGGCCCGCTCACTACGGTGGCGCCGTGCCCGACCACGACTACGTCGATCCCTACCTCGCCTCGCTCTACGACACGATGAACCCGCGCGAGAGCAGCGGCGACTTCGCGTTCTACCTGCCGATGATCATGGCCGCGGAGTCGGTGCTCGACGTCGGCTGCGGCACCGGTTCGCTGCTGCACTGGGCGCGCGAGTCCGGCCACGCGGGACGGCTCGTCGGCCTCGACCCCGCCGAGGGCATGCTCATCCAGGCCCGCCGCCGGGACGACGTCGAGTGGGTGCACGGCGATTTGTCGACCGCCACTTGGGAAAGCGAGTTCGATTTCGCGGTGATGACCGGGCACGCGTTCCAGGCGCTCCTGACCGACGACGAACTCCGCACGGCGTTCTCGGCGATCCACCGCGCGCTGAAGCCGGGTGGCCGGTTCGGGTTCGACACGCGCAATCCCGCCGCCCGCGGCTGGGAACGCTGGACGCCCGCGCACGTCTGGGAGGCCGGTGAGGTGCGGTCGTGGAACGACGCCGGGCCCTTCGAGAACGGCTACGTCAGCTTCACGACGACGTACGAAAGCCCTCAGTGGGACGCGCCGCAGTACAGCGAAAGCACGTTGCGCTTCCTCGACATCCCCTCCCTGGCCGGCTTCATCGAGGACGCCGGGCTGGTCGTCGACGAGCAGTACGGCTACTGGGACCGCACCCCCGTGACCGGCGACAGCCCGGAGATCGTCACGATCGTCCGGCGCCCGCTCACCGGAAGTCCCGCGACTTCGCCTTGATCCGCATCGGCAGTGCCTCGACGCGGTCGGCGAGCACGCTGACCACGCCGTCGGCCTTCTCCACCACCCCGCGGATCAGCAGCGCCGGGCTCGCGCGCGCGACGCGGTGGTAGCGCTGCCACAGGCCGAGCGTGCAGATCACGTTGACCATCCCCGTCTCGTCCTCGATGTTGAGGAAGGTGACGCCGCCCGCGGTCGCCGGGCGCTGCCGGTGCGTGACGGCGCCGCCGACCAGCACGCGCACGCCGTCGTCGAGGTCGGCGAGGCCGTTCGCCGGGACGACGCCGAGCGCGTCGAGGCGGTCGCGGATGAACTGGGTCGGGTAGCTGTCCGGCGATACCCCGGTGGCCCAGACGTCCGCCGCCGCGAGGTCGATGCCGTCCATCCCGGGCAGCGTCGGCGCCGACCCGCCGACCAGGCCCGGCAGCTTCTCCGGGCGTTCCCCGGCGACGGCACCCGCGGTCCACAGCGCCTGACGGCGGTCGCCGCCGAACCCGGCGAACGCGCCGGCCGTGGCGAGCGCCTCGATCTGCGGGGTCTTCAGCCGGACGCGGCGGGCGACGTCGGCCATGTCGGTGAAGTCGCCGTTCGCCTGTCGTTCGGTGACGATCCGCTTCGCGACGTCCTCGCCGATCATCCGGACGGTGCTCAGCCCGGTGCGGACGTCGTGGTACTTGCCGCCGCCCGGCTCCAGCGTCGCGTGCGGCAGGCTGCGGTTGATGTCCGGGCCGTGCACGGTGACGCCGTGCCGCCGGGCGTCCGCGACCAGCGACTGCGGTGAGTAGAACCCCATCGGCTGAGCGCGCAGCAGGCCCGCCAGGAACGCGTCCGGGTGGTAGAACTTGAAGTAGGCACTGGAAAACACCAGGTGCGCGAAGCTCAGCGCGTGGCTCTCCGGGAAGCCGAAGTTCGCGAAAGCCTTGAGCTTCAAGAAGATCTTCTGCGCCAGCTCGTCTTCGACACCGTTCGCGGCGGCGCCTTCGAGGAACCGCTGACGCAACCGGTCCATCTTCCGGTCCGAGCGCTTCGAGCCCATCGCGTGCCGCAGTTGGTCGGCCTCCGCCGCCGTGAAGTCGGCGACGTCCAAGGCGATCTGCATCATCTGCTCCTGGAACAGCGGCACGCCGAGGGTCTTCTCCAGGGCCGTCGCCAGCAGCGGGTGGTCGTAGTCCCACTCCTCGATGCCCTGCTTGCGGCGGATGTACGGGTGCACCGAACCGCCCTGGATCGGGCCGGGCCGGATCAGCGCGACCTCGACGGCGAGGTCGTAGAACTTGTCGGGCTTGAGGCGCGGCAAGGTGGCCAGCTGCGCGCGGCTTTCGACCTGGAACACGCCGATCGCGTCGGCGCGGCAGAGCATGCCGTAGATGTTCTGGTCCGTGAGGTCCAGCTCGGCGAGGTCGATCTTCTCGCCCTTGTGCTCCTCGACGAGGTCGAGCATGTAGTGCAGGGCCGAGAGCATGCCGAGGCCGAGCAGGTCGAACTTGACGAGCCCGGCGGCGGCGCAGTCCTCCTTCTCCCACTGGATGACGCTGCGGTTCTCCATCCGCGCCCACTCGACCGGCACGACCTGGCTCACCGGTTCGTGGCACATGACCATCCCGCCGGAGTGGATGCCCAGGTGCCGAGGGAAGTCCTCGAGCGCGAACGCGAGCTGCACGACCTCGTCCGGGATGTCGTGGTCGTGGTCCTTTTCGGTGCTGCGCAACGATCCCCAGCGGTCGATCTGCTTGCTCCAGGCGTCCTGCTGCCCCGGCGAGTAGCCCAGTGCTCGCGCGGCGTCGCGGACGGCGGACCGGGCGCGGTAGGTGATCACGTTCGCGACCTGGGCGGTCCGCAGACGCCCGTGCTTCTCGAAGACGTACTGGATGGCCTCCTCGCGGCGGTCGGACTCGATGTCGAGGTCGATGTCCGGGTAGCCGTCGCGGTCCGGGGCGAGGAAGCGCTCGAAGAGCAGCTTGTTGGCCACCGAGTCGACCTTCGTGATGCCGAGCGCGTAGCAGACGGCCGAATTCGCGGCCGAACCCCGGCCCTGGCAGAGGATGTTGTGGTCGTTGCAGAACTTGACGATGTCCCAGACGATCAGGAAGTACCCGGGGAAGCCGAGCTGCTCGATGATTTCCAGCTCGTGCTGGATCTGCTCGTTGGCCTTTTCTTCGTGTTCCTTGCCGCCGAAACGCTCCTCTGCGCCCTTTTTCGTCAGCTCGCGCAGGTAGGTCGCTTCGGTGTGGCCGTCGGGGACGTCGAAGGGCGGCAGCTTCGGGGCGATCAGCTTGAGCGGGAAGGCGCATTCCATGCCCAGCAACGCACTGCGGCGGACGGCGCCGGGGTAGCGCCGGAACAGGACGTCCATTTCGGCGCCGCTGCGGAGGAACGCCGTCCCGGCGGCGGGCAGCCAGCCTTCCAGCTCGTCGATCCCGCGACGGGCGCGGATGGCGGCGAGCGCGTCGGCGAGCGGGGCACGTTCCGGACGGGCGTAGTGCGCGGCGGTGGTGGCCACGGTCGGGAGGCCCAGTTCGCCGGCGAGCTTCGTCAGGACGTCGTTGTGGGTGCTGTCGAGCGGCTGGCGGTGGTCGGTGAGCTCGACGTAGACGTTGTCCTGGCCGAACCGGTCTCTCAGTTCCTTCAGTTTCTCCGCGGCGGCCGCCGGGCCGTGCGTGACGAGTGCGGAGCGCACCGCGCCTTTGCGGCAGCCCGTCAGCACCACGCACTGCCCGGCGACCTCCTCGGCGACCGCACCGAGGTCGTAGCTGGGCTTGCCCTTCTCGGCGCTCTCGTGGATCTGGCCGGCGGTGATGGCGCGGCAGAGAGCCCGGTAGCCCTGGTCGCCGCGGGCGAGCAGCAGGAGGTGCTCGCCTTCGGGGTCGGCGACGCCGTTCTGCGGGCCCTGGAGGCCGAAGCTCAGTTCGGTGCCGAAGACGGTGTTGACGCCCAGTTCCCGCGCGGCCTCGGCGAAGCGGACGACGCCGTACATGCCGTCGTGGTCGGTGAGCGCGATGGCGTCGAGCTGCAGGCGTGCGGCTTCTTCGACGAGCTCTTCGGGATGGCTGGCGCCGTCGAGGAAGCTGAAGTTGGAGTGGCAGTGCAGCTCCGCGTAGGGGACGCGGACGGTTTCGCCGCCGTCGTCGTTGCGCCGGGTGGGGAGGTTCTGTGGCCGCTGGTAGGCCTCGCGCTTGCGGCCCCAGGCGGGGCTGTCACCGTGGTCGCCGGGAGGCACCCCGCCGGCGAGGGTGCGGGCGAGGTCCTTCCAGCGGACGGGCGGGTTGTTCCAGCCCATTCAGCGGCTCCCGGGCTCTTCGGTTCCCTGCGCCTCCCGGCGGCGACGGTGCCAGTTGCTGGGGTGGTTCCAGCGGCTCCGAGCCTCGGCTTCACTCATGGGGCGCGGCTCCGCCGCCGGGGTGGCCGGATGATCCGCCGCATCGGTGCGTCGTCGCCGGTCGGCGGGACCGCTCAGGCGGCAGCCGTTCTCCTTCGACGAGCGTGGAACCGGCAGCATGATCACCGGGCACACCCACTCTTCCTCGGTATCGGGCAGCTGTCCGCGCACCGACCAGCTTTCGCTCGCCGCGTCACCCACCTCCGCGTGGTGGTCGCCGGTTGCCGGGGCCGGTACCTCTCGCAGCCATTCGCGCTCCTCTTCGGCTCGGCGGGGCGTTGCTCCCGGTTCGGCTCGCAGCCAGGCTCGGAGCTTTCGTGCGTAGTCCTCGTCCATGCTCAGTCGTACACTCCCTCGACCGTCCACAGTGGATTTTCCGTGCCCGCGCAGTGCACCAGCACCGCGTCGGGCGGGTCGTCCGGCTCACCCGCGATCAGCAGCTGCAGCCGCGCGCGCCGGGGGCCCGGTCTTCGGCGGTCACCCGCCACCGGCCACGGCCCCGCCCACCCCACGACCTCGCGTGGCGGGCCGCCGGTGATGCTCAGCCCGCGCGGGACCGCCGTCAGCTGCTCGCGCGCCGTGATGCCCACCGGCCTGCCCTCGCCGTCGAAGACCTGGGCCGGCACCGGGCGGTCGAGGACCGTCGCGGGCGAAGGAGCCGGCAGCCGTCCGGGCCAGGTCGCGTCCGCGGGCGCCGACTGCTCGCGCGGGTCACCCCACGGCACCAGCCGGACGCGGCCCGCCGGGTCGCGGCCGCCGTCGAGCAACGGCGTCACCACTCCCCCCGGCCCGAGCAGTCCCTGGACCCGCACGAACGCCCGCGCCGCGCGTTCGTCGTCCTCGTCGGAACGGCCGTTCCGCCACAGGTCGAGCTGCAGAGATCGCCCTTCGACGACCTCCTCGGGCTCCAGTCGCAGCCGCACCACACCCGAAGTCGGACGCCGGCCCGGCGCCGCGCGCAGCCAGCCTTCGAACTGCCAGCGCACGCGGTCGGCGACCCCGGCGGGCGTCAGCGGTTCCGCGCATCGCCACGCGCGGCCGAGGTGTTCGCCCTCCTCGGTGACCGCGTAGACACCGAGCCGCGTGCAGGCCAGACCGTGCCCGGCGAGCCCGGCGCAGAACCGCGTCGCGAGGCCCTTGGCGAGGAAGGCCGCGACGTCCACCCGCTCGACGACCGGGGCGAACTCCTCGGTGAGCGTCAGTTCGGGCGGCGGCCGGCGCCGCAGCGGCGGACGTTCGGACCGGCCCCGCGCCAGCCGGTGCGCGAGCACGCCGTCGGCACCGAAGCGGTTGACGACGTCCCGCTCGGGGAGTTCCGCGAACGCGCCGAGCGTCCGCAGTCCGAGCCGGCGCAACAGGTCGACGAGCTCCGCGCGCTCGGCGCCGGGCTGGTCGAGCTCGGTGACGGGCAGCGGCGCGAGGAACTCGGCGACGCGCCCGGGTTCGACGAACTCCCCGCACCGAGCGGCGAGCGTCGCGGCGAAGAGCCCTTCGGCGACGCCGACCTGGCACTCCACGCCCGCCGCGGCGGACACTTCGTCGACGAGCCGTTCGACGAGGGCGTGCTCCCCGCCGAAGTACCCGGCGGCACCGTCGACAGGGACGGCGACGAGCCCCGGCCGCACGACCTCGACCCCGACGACGAGCGCCTCGACCGCCCTCGCGACGGCTTCGAAGAGCCGCGCGTCCCGGCCGTCGTCGGCGGCGAAGACGGCCAGGTCCGGACAGTTCGACTGCGCCTCCCGCCGCCGCATCCCCCGCCGGACGCCGTTCCGCCGGGCCCCGGCATTGCTCGCGACAACCCGGTTCGCACTGAAAACAGCGGCGGGCACGGTGACGGCAACGCCCTCAACGGCCGCAGCGGCGACCACGGGCCAGTCCGGGCACCAGAGGACGAGCATCCGGGTGGGGAGGTCGACGGAACGCCGCTGCGCGGGGACGGTCATGCGGCCTCCCCGCGTGAGAGACGCAGGCCAGCCAGGCGGCTCGCGTGCCCAGAGGGTCGACTTGCGTGCCCAGAGGGTCGGCTTGCGTACCTGGAGGGTCGGCTTAGGTGATTGGCGAGCCGACACGAGGACTTGGGGACATGGCGCTTCGGGCGGTGGGGACAGTCCGGCGAGGGAGTCTGATGGGGATGCCGAGTCATGCCGTGGCCTCCTCGTGGACGGAGCCGCGAGGTTCGGCCGGCGACGGAGCACCGGCGGAGCCGGGGAGCGCGAGCGAAGCCGAGAGCGGGCGGGCCGCCGCGCCGCGGCCGTGGACCCGTACCGAAGCCTTTCGCTCGCGCAGGTGGCCGTAGCCGTCCGACAGGCCGGACCACGCCGAAAACCGGCACGACAGCTCGACGTCCGCTGCCGGCCACGCGCCCGACGCCAGCAGCACCGCCCCGCGGTGCCGGGCCCGGGCCGACAGCCGCCGCGCCACGGCCGGCTGCACCCTCTCCGCGTTGACCACCACCAGGTCGACGCCGTCGAGCAGCGCCGCCACCACCGCCGGGAGCTCCACGCCCGGGTGCGGGACCAGCGCCACCCGGGCGAGGTCCACGCCGTACTCGGACGCCGCCGCCAGACCCAGCGACGGGAGGCCGGCCACGGCCGCCCACGACCCGGCGCTGGTGGCCTCGGCCAGCAGCGCGAACACCAGCGATGTGCCCCCGTGGACCGCCACCGTGCTCCCGCGCCGGAGCCCGCCCGCGGGCAGCAGCCCGGCGAGCGCCGGGACGACCGGGAGCACCTTCCCCGTCGCCCGGGCCCGCTCGGCCTGGGCCGCGACCCGGCTCGCCGTGCTGACCCCGGGCAGGGCCGCCAGCCGGGCCACCGGCGGCTCCACCACAGCGGTCACCGCACGCACCTCCCCACCACGGACTAGGCCGGCGGTCGGGCCTCTCCCAAAACGCGACCGACGGCACTGGTTCGCCGCGGGGAAGGCGGCGGTTTCACATCGAACACGTGTTCGATGTGCTCAAGTCAACCGCGAACCGCCCGACCTGTCAAGTCACCCACCAGTGGGTCAAGAAACCGGGCTGCGGACGACAGAAACCGCAGGCCACGGGCAGAATCGCCACCGAAGCAGCACCCCCGCCCCGGCAATGCGGTTGCCCCCGCCGAGCCCCGGTCGCTAAACAGTCCCCTGTGGAGCTCACCGAAGTCCGGCCCGAAGACTGCCCGGAACTGCTCGTCCTGCAACGCTGCTGCTGGGTCCAAGAGGCCGTCCTCAACGACACCCTCGACATCCCCGCCCTGCACGAAACCCTCGAGGACGTCCGCGACTGGGCCAAGACCTGGTCGGTCTGGGTCCTGCGGCAGGACCACCGGCTGGTCGGCGCGGTGCGGGCCCGGCTCGAAGGCGACCGCTGGGAGCTCGGCAGGCTGATGGTCGCGCCCGATCTCGCCGGTCGCGGGCTCGGCCGCCGGCTGCTCGAGCACGCCGAGGCGCACGCACCCGCCGAAGCACGCCGGTTCGCCCTGTTCACCGGCGCCCGCAGCACCCGCAACATCACGCTCTACCAGCGGGCCGGCTACCGGCTCACCGACGCGCCCGCGGCCGGCGGCCACATCAGCGGCGCCGTTTACCTGGAGAAGGAAGTCACACAGCGCTACTGAGCCATTCGTCGCCGAGCCGGCCGCAGTCACGGCCGAATGGTTTCGTGGCAACGGTTCCTTGCCTCGGGGCGGGCGGCCTGCTTCCGGCCGGATCGGCGAAAACCCGGTCCGCCCGCCTGACGCTGCGGCGTCGGCTAGATTGCCCGGTGGACTTCTGGGGGTGCGCGATGACCAAACGGCCGGTTCTGTGGATCGCCGGAGCACTGGTCGCGGCGGGTGCGGTGCTGACCGTCGTGCTCACCGCCGGCGGTGGGGTGCCCGGCGCCAAGGCCGCGGCCCCGGGGCCGACGACGATGGGCGCCGAGTGGCGCTCCTTCCGCGCCGACGTCACCGGGATCCGCCCGGGGCCGGAGCCGACCAGCCTGTTCGTGCAGGTCGCCCTGCCCGGCAAGGACCCCGGCTGCGTCCGGGAACCGCGCATCGAGCAGATCGTGGAGACCAAGACCGACGTCCGCGCCGACGTCGTCTACTCGACCCGGCCCGCCTCGGGCGGCTGCCAGGACAAGGTGCCCGCCGAGCTGCTGCTGGCCACGGCCACGCCGGTCGCCGACCGCACCGTGATCCTCAACGGCGACAACGGCAACGCCTGGCACAAGCTCGGCGCCGGCTGGGGGCACTGCGCGCCCCAGGGCACCTGCGCCCCGCCCGCCGACCACTGCGACCCGGCCTGGATCGGCGCCGCCGTGACTGCGACGGGCGCCCAGAGCACGGGCACGACCCGCGTCTGCGACCCGAACTGGCTGGTCCTGGACCTGCCGGTGCGGCAGACCGAACCGCCGGCCCGTTCGGTCTTCCGCTGGGCCGACACCGGCTGGACGTCGTTCGCGCAGGTCAAGTCAGCCGGCTGCCCCGAGATCCGGGCAGCCGAGCCGAAGTTCCCCGTCGCGCTCTGCAAGACGCTGCCCGCGCCGGCGTGACCGACGTCGCGCTGCGGCCCTTCCACGAGGACGACCTGCCGGTCCTGGACCGGTTCGCGACCGACCCGGCGGTGCTGGGTGTCCACCAGTGGACCGGGTTCACGGACCCACGGGTGCGCCGTCGCCGCTGGGCCGAAGACGGTTACCTCGGCCCGGACGACACGGCGCTGGCCGTGACCGCGGACGACGTCGTCGCCGGCATGGCGAGCTGGGAAGCCGCCGACCGCGGCGGTCCCGCGGGCGGCTGCTTCGAGATCGGCCTGACGCTGCTGCCGGAACACCGCGGCCGGGGCCTCGGCCTGACCGCGCACCGGCTGCTCGTCGCCCACCTCTTCTCGGTCACGCGCGCCCACCGGCTCGAGGCGTTCACCGACGGCGGCAACGCTGCCGAGCAGAAGACGCTGGAACGGGCCGGGTTCCACCGCGAAGGCGTAATGCGCGAAGTCACCTGGCGCGACGGCGGCTGGCGCGACGAGGTCGCCTACGCACTGTTCCGCCCTAGCGGAGCTTCTTGACGATCTCGGTGCCGACCGCCTTCACGGCGTCGTCGGTCTCCTGCTGCGGCATCGGCGAGTTCGAGAAGAAGCCCTTGTCCCAGCCGGACACCTCGACGATGACGACCGTGGTGCCCTTCAGGACGTGCAGCTCCGAACCGCTGAAGGCGCTCTTCGTGACCAGCCGGACCAGCACCGCCTTGTCGCCGACGCCCTTGACGTCGGTCGGCGGCACCTCCGGGCCGACCGGCGCGAACAGCTGGTTCGCCTGGGCCCGCGCGTTTTCCCCGGAGTACCCGGTGATCCGGACGCTCAGGGTGGCGTCCCGGACGTTCTCGTCGGAGCCGGGCTTCCAGCTGCAGTTGACCTGCTTCAGGCCGGGCACGTTCGCGGTGCCCGGGCCGCCCAGCGCGAAGCTCGGGAAGCCCGCTTTCTCCAGCACCGCCGCCGGGACCTGGCACTCGGCGGGCACCGGCGACGACGACGGTGCCGCGCCGGTGCTCGCGAAGTAGTCGCTCGCGAAGATCCCGAGCGGGATGCCCGCGCCGAGCAGCACCACCACCGCGCCGGCGATCCCGAGGATCAGCCCGGTCCGCTTCTTCTTCGGCGGCGGCACGGGCCCGCCGTAACCGGGATATCCCTGCTGCGGGTAGCCGGGTGGCGGGTAGCCGGGCTGCTGGGGATACCCCGGCGGCCCCTGCTGCCCGTAGCCCGGCTGACCCGGTCCGTACGGCGGTGGTGGTTGCTGCATCGAGCCCTCCCTCTCGAAGCGAAGCCGGGGTCAGTGCGCGAAGTGGCGCGTCCCCGTCAGGTACATCGTGACGCCGGCCTTCTCCGCGGCCGCGATCACCTCGGCGTCGCGGACCGAGCCACCGGGCTGCACGATCGCCCGCACGCCCGCCTCGACCAGCACCTCCAGGCCGTCCGGGAACGGGAAGAACGCGTCGGACGCGCCCACCGAGCCCTTCGCCCGGTCACCCGCCCGCGAGACCGCCAGCCGCGACGAGTCGACGCGGTTGACCTGGCCCATGCCGACGCCGACGGTCGCGCCGTCCGCGGCGAGCAGGATCGCGTTCGACTTGACCGCGCGCAGCGAACGCCACGCGAACTCGAGGTCGCGCAGGGTCTGCTCGTCGGCCGGGGTGCCGGTCGCCAGCGTCCACGAAGCCGGGTCGTCGCCCGGCGCGTTGATCGCGTCGACGGTCTGCACGAGCACGCCGCCGGAGATCTGGCGGAACTCGATCGGGGACGGCGGGACCTCGGGGAGCTTCAGCAGCCGGATGTTCTTCTTGCGCTGCAGGATCTCCAGCGCCTCGGCGTCGAAGTCCGGCGCCAGCACGACCTCGGTGAACACCTCGGCGATCTGCTCGGCGGCCTCGCGGCTGACCGGCCGGTTCGTCGCGATGACGCCGCCGTAGGCCGAAACCGGGTCGCACGCGTGCGCCTTGCGGTGCGCCTCCGCGATGTCGGTACCGACCGCGATGCCGCACGGGTTGGCGTGCTTGATGATCGCGACGGCCGGCTCGGCGAAGTCGTACGCGGCCCGGCGGGCGGCGTCGGTGTCGACGTAGTTGTTGTAGGACATGGCCTTGCCGTGCAGCTGCTCGGCGTGGGCCAGGCCGGCCCGGTGTCCCTTGTACAGCGCGGCCTTCTGGTGCGGGTTCTCGCCGTAGCGCAGCACCTCGCCGCGTTCCCAGCTGATGCCGGAGAAGTCCGGGAAGCCGGAGTCGACAGCGTCCTCATCGGGGGCGTAGACGTTGGAGAACCAGGACGCGACGGCGATGTCGTAGGACGCCGTGTGCGCGTACGCCTGCGCGGCGAGGCGCTTGCGGTCGGCGAGGTCGAAGCCGCCGTCGGCGACGCGCTCCAGGACCCAGCCGTAGCGGGCCGGGTCGACGACGACCGCGACGCTGCCGTGGTTCTTCGCGGCGCCGCGGACCATGGCCGGGCCGCCGATGTCGATGTTCTCGACGCAGTCCTCGGGGCTCGCGCCGGACGCGACGGTCTGTGTGAACGGGTACAGGTTCACGACGAGCAGGTCGAACGCCGCGATGTCCAGCTTGCGCAGCTGCTCGACGTGGTCGGGGTTGCCCTGGTCGGCGAGCAGCCCGGCGTGCACGTTCGGGTGCAGCGTCTTGACCCGGCCGTCCAGCGACTCGGGGAAGCCGGTGACGTCTTCGACCGGCGTGACCGGGACACCCGCGTCGGCGATGGCCTTCGCCGTGCCGCCCGTGGAGACGATCTCGACGCCGGCCGCGTGCAGGCCGGTCGCGAGGTCCAGCAGGCCCGCCTTGTCCGAGACGCCGATCAGCGCCCGGCGGACCGGGCGCCGTCCCAGGTCAGTGCTCACGAAATGTCACCTTTCGTCCGTCCACGGTGCAGCCACCGCGGCCGAGTCGCTCGATCGTTTCCACCAGCAGCCTGCGTTCGACGGCCTTGATCCGTTCGTGCAGGACGTCTTCGGTGTCGTCGTGCTCCACGACGACCGCCTCCTGGGCGATGATCGGCCCGGTGTCGACCCCGGCGTCCGCGAAGTGCACGGTCGAGCCGGTGACCTTGACGCCGGCTTCGAGTGCGTCGCGCACCGCGTGCATCCCGGGGAACGACGGGAGCAGCGCCGGGTGCGTGTTGACCACCGTGAACCGGCCGAGGAACTGTTCGCCGAGGATCTTCATGAACCCGGCGGAGACGACCAGGTCGGGCTGGTAGGCGCCGACGGCCTCGGTCAGCGCCTTGTCCCAGGCCGCGCGGTCGGGGTGGTCGGCGACGCGGACCGTGAACGACGGAATGCTCACGCGCTCGGCGCGGGTCAGCGCTTCGATGCCGGTGCGGTCGGCGCCGACGGCGATGACCTTGGCCGGGAAGCCGGACCGCCCGGTGGCGTCCAGCACCGCCTGCAGGAGGGTGCCGGAGCCCGACGCGAGTACGACGAGCTTCACCGGAGTGGGCAGGTCCAACCGTTGAGACAGAGCGGGCTCCTTGCCGCGGGCGGTGCGCAGCCGGGCGCACGGCGCTTCACCAGGTCACGTCAACCCTAACGGTCGGTCTCGGCCGCCTCGACGTCGCCGCAGGTCTCGGTGCCTCCGGTCACAACCTCGCCGGCTTCGGGGACGTCCTCGGCCGGGTCTTCGAGGCCCAGTTCGGCGTCGGCTTCGGCGTCGAACTCCGTGTCCTCGCCGGGTTCTTCGCCAGCTTCTGCTTCGGGCTCTTCGGTTTCTTCGTCCTCTTCGGACGCTTCCAGTTCCTCGACGGCTTCGGCGGCTTCGTCGACGTCGACCTCTTCGGCGTCTTCGAAGGCCTCGTTGTCCTCGAGCGCTTCGGGCGGCGAGGGCGGCTCGTGCTCGCCCGTGAAGAACGCGACGAACGAACCCGGGATGAAGATCCAGCAGAACGCGACGATCGACGCGACCCCGACCGGGACGCTGACCGGGTCGAACGGGCCGTCGCCGAGCCGCCCGCCGGACAGCGAGCCCAGCAGGACGCAGCCGAGCGCGACCACCGCGCCGGCCACCGCGACCGCGCGGATGCGCTGCGCCGGGTCCGCGTCGACCTTGCGCAGCGACCAGCCGACGAGCGCGCCGGTGGCCGCGGGCAGCACCAGCAGCGCCGGCCACCACGCCGCGTGGTGTTCCGGCAGGCCGCCCAGCAGCGGGACGCCGGGGACGGCACCGCCGCGGTAGCCGAACATCCCGACGTTCAGGTCGCCGATCGAGAAGCCGGGCCCGGTGACGAACGACAGCGTGGCCGTCACGGCGTTCGGCAGGTACAGCACGGAGAGCAGGAACATCCCGAAGCTGCTGCCGAGCGCGGGCTCGTACATGTCGGCCACCGTCCGCCAGGACAGCGCGGTCGCGACGGTGAACACGACGGCACCGCAGGCCACCAGCACCGCGAGGCCCAGCGCACCGGCCCGGACCCCGCGCAGCGCGAGGGGGTCGAGGCGCTCGGCGACGACGTCCGGCAGTCCGCAGCACCGGGCGATGCCCACCGCCGAGGCCGCCGCGGCGAGCAGCCCGGGCACGGCGAAGGCGACCATCGGGTTCGCCGTCACCGGCGAGCCCTGCGCGCAGAGCGCGATGACGAGCCCGAACAGCGCGTGCGCGCCGGTGATCGTCACGAACACCGGCAGCGCCCCGCGCGGTGTCCGGCAGCCGAGGCGCACGGTGGCGCCGGACGCCGTCCGCGCGGCCAGCACGAGCGCGCCCAGGGTCGGGAGCAGCGGCAGCACGCCGAGCGGGTGGACGCCGAGGCCGAGGCGCACCTGGTGCGCGGCGAGCCAGCCGGGCCCGGCGGCCAGCAGCACGCCGGTGCCGGAGAAGACGGTGCGGGGGGCGGTGAGCGCCACCAGCGTCAGCACGGTCGCGACGACGGCGTAGCCGGTGACCAGCGGGCCGAGGGCGGCGGCGAGCAACACCCGCACCCGCGCCGCCCGGGAGAGTTCGACGTCGGGTTCGAGGTCGCCCACCGGCTCCTCGCGGGAGTCGGTGAGCAGGTCCATGATCCGCACCCTGACATCCGGGCTGGTCCGTCCGGGTGAGCCACGCCGCCGTCGGCCGGGGTGGGGAAGCTAACCCACCCGGTCGAGTAACCCCTCGAGTGCAAAACACCCGCTGTGACACAGAGCGTCACAGCGGGTGTTTCGAGGGACTTGCGTCAGCTCGACTTGCCGAAGCCACCGGGCGGCGTGCCCGGGTTGTCCGGCGGCGGCTGCTGGAAGAACGAGCCCTGCTGCGGGGCGTACGTCGTGGCCTGCTGCCCCGGCGGCGGCGTGGTCGACGGCGGGTTCGGCGAACCGTACTGGCCCTGCGAGAACGGCTCCCCGGCCTGGCCGGCCGGACCCGGTCCGTGGCCCGGCTGCTGCTGGCCGTACTGCTGCTGCCCGGGCTGGCCGTACTGCTGCTGGCCCGGCTGGCCCGGCTGGCCCGCCTGGCCGTACTGGCCGCCGTAGGACGGCGCGGCCGGCTTCGGCGTCGGCGGCTTGACGATGTCCTGCTCGATGAGCAGCGCGCCGACGGCCGCGGCCATCTGCAGGATGCCCAGGATCAGCACGATGACGAAGATGCCGGGCGTCGTCTGCAGCGCGATGAGCGAGTCGAGGACCTCGAGCGCGCCGAGGACGCTGAGCAGCGCCGCGAACGGCAGCGTCTTCGGTCCCCTCGGCAGCGCGTACATCCCGGCGAGCAGGCCACCGGCGAGCAGGAGCACCGTGCCGAGACCGGTGTCGGCCTTGTCGGAGAACCCGAGGAAGTACTGGACGATGCCGAACACCGCGACGCCCAGGGAGAGCAGCAGCGGCAGGTTCTGCGTCAGGCCCGCGGCGCCCGAGGGCGCCTGGTGCGAGTGCGGCGGCTGCTGCGCCGGGAAGCCACTGGACGGCGGTCCGGGGGGCTGCTGGCCGCCACCCTGCTGGGGGTAGCCGGGCCCACCGCTGGGGAAGGTCATCGGGAAGCACTCCTGTCGGTTCGACCGGCACTCCGGGGCACGCGGGCACCCGGGGGAAGACGAGGCGGCTTGCGTGCGCAGAACGCTAGCGCACTCGCAGGCCACCAGCCCATCAGACGCGTGAATACCTCGGGAGGTTTCGTCCTGAAACCAGGAAAGGCCGGGCACCCTGCGGATGCCCGGCCTCACCAGGAGTTACGCCTCGAACTCAGCCGAGGTTGTTGTACAGCTCACGCGCCAGAACGGCGGTCTCGCTCGGGGTCTTGCCGACCTTGACGCCGGCGGCCTCGAGGGCCTCCTTCTTCGCGGCCGCCGTGCCGGAGGAGCCCGACACGATGGCGCCCGCGTGGCCCATGGTCTTGCCCTCGGGCGCGGTGAAGCCCGCGACGTAACCGACGACCGGCTTCGTCACGTTGTCCTTGATGTAGGCCGCGGCGCGCTCTTCGGCGTCGCCACCGATCTCGCCGATCATCACGATGACCTTGGTCTCGGGGTCCGCCTCGAACGCCTCGAGGGCGTCGATGTGCGTGGTGCCGATGATCGGGTCACCGCCGATGCCGACCGCGGTGGAGAAGCCGATGTCCCGCAGCTCGTACATCATCTGGTAGGTCAGCGTGCCGGACTTCGACACGAGGCCGATCTGGCCCGGGCCGGAGATGTCGGCCGGGATGATGCCGGCGTTCGACTTGCCCGGGCTGATCACGCCGGGGCAGTTCGGCCCGATGATCCGGGTCGTGTTGCCCTTGGCGACGGCGTGGGCCCAGAAGTAGGCCGAGTCGTGCACCGGGATGCCCTCGGTGATGACGACGGCCAGCGGGATCTCGGCGTCGATCGCCTCGACGACCGCGTCCTTCGCGAACTTCGGCGGCACGAAGATGACCGACACGTCGGCGCCGGTCTCCTTGATCGCCTCTTCGACGGTGCCGAAGACCTTGAGGTCCTTGCCCTCGATGGTGACGGTCTGGCCGGCCTTGCGGGCGTTGACGCCACCCACGATGTTCGTGCCGGACTTCAGCATCTTGGTCGCGTGCTTCATGCCCTCGGAGCCGGTGAGCCCCTGCACGATGACCTTGCTGTTCTCGTTCAGGAAGATCGACATCTTCACGCACCTGCCGCGGCGAGCTCGGCAGCCTTGTCGGCCGCGTTGTCCATTGTGTCCACCACGGTGACCAGCGGGTGGTTCGCGTCGGCCAGGATCTGGCGACCCTCGACGACGTTGTTGCCGTCCAGGCGGACGACCAGCGGCTTGGCGGCCTCGTCGCCCAGGATCTTCAGGGCCTCGACGATGCCGTTCGCCACCGCGTCGCAGGCGGTGATGCCGCCGAAGACGTTGACGAAGACGCTCTTGACGTCGGTGTCGTTGAGGATGACGTCCAGCCCGGCCGCCATGACCTCGGCCGACGCGCCGCCGCCGATGTCGAGGAAGTTCGCCGGCTTCACGCCGCCGTGCTTCTCGCCCGCGTACGCCACGACGTCCAAAGTGGACATGACGAGGCCCGCGCCGTTGCCGATGATGCCGACCTGGCCGTCGAGCTTGACGTAGTTGAGGTTCTTGGCCTTGGCCTTCGCCTCGAGCGGGTTCTCCGCGTCCTTGTCCACCAGGGCCTCGTGGCCCGGCTGGCGGAAGTCCGCGTTCTCGTCGAGGGTGACCTTGCCGTCGAGGGCGATGATCTTGTCCTGCGGGTCACGGACCAGCGGGTTGACCTCGACCAGGGTGGCGTCCTCGGAGACGAAGGTCTCCCAGAGCTTCACGACGACGTCGGCGGCCTCGTCGATGATGTCGGCCGGGAAGTTGCCGGCCTTCAGGATCTCGAGCGCCTTCGCCTTGTCGACGCCGGTGATCGAGTCGACCGGGATCTTGGCGAGCGCCTCCGGGCGCTCGACGGCGAGCTGCTCGATCTCCATGCCGCCCTCGGAGGACGCCATCGCCAGGAAGGTCCGGTTGGACCGGTCCAGCAGGAAGGAGAAGTAGTACTCGGACGCGATGTCCGAGGCTTCGGCCACCAGCACGCGACGCGTGATGTGGCCCTTGATGTCGAGGCCGAGGATGGCTTCCGCCTTCTCCTTCGCCTCGTCGGGCGTCTGGGCCAGCTTGACGCCGCCCGCCTTACCGCGGCCGCCGACCTTCACCTGCGCCTTGACGACGACCTGGTTACCGATCTGCTCCGCGGCGGCCTTGGCTTCTTCGGGGGTGCTAGCCACCGAGCCCGGCAGAACCGGTACTCCGTGGGCGGCGAAGAGATCCCTCGCCTGGTACTCGTAGAGGTCCACTACTCCAGTCTCCTGACGACACGCCACTGCAGGTGGTCCGCGACCGGACCGCGCTGTCGGACCAGTCGAGGTTAGCGACCTGCGCAGACGCAGGGGACTCCGCACCTGGTGAAGTCGGTCACCGTACGCGGTCAGACGGTGCTCCCGCGGTGTGAGACCGCCCACCGCGCAACCGTTCCGCCGCTTTTTCCGGGGTCGTCCCGGCGTCGACCGGAACCACGCGGACGGGGTCGAGCGCCTGTTCGAGGTCCGGCGGCGGCCGCTCGCCGAGCACGGCGACGGCGTCCGGGTCCTCCTGCTCGGCGGTCCGGAGGATCTGCTCGACGGTGTCCAGCGGCCCGGCGTGAACGACCTCCATGCCGTCGTCGCGCAGCGCGCGGCCGAGCGCGACGGCGGCCGGATCGGGCTTCCCGAGCTCGACGACGAGCACCCGGAGTCGCTCACGGTTCACGACGGCTCATGCCGGCTGCCGGCGACCGACATGCCCGCCGCGACGAGCAGCGCGGCCACGGCGGCGAGGGCGAGCCAGAAGCCGGTCGACGGGCTCGCGTCGCCGAGGGAACCGCCGACGAGCGGCAGTTCCGCGGCGTGCAACGCGGCGAGCAGCGCGGCCCCGGCGAGCAGGGTCGCGGCGGGCTTGGGCCGCGACCGCAGGGCGAGCGCGGCCGCGCCGACGACGACCACGACGGCGGTCAGCAGCCCCCACGAAGGGGTGTCGAAGTTCGACCAGAGCCCGGGCGCGACGTAGCCGGGCACGCTGAAGACGGGCAGCCCGAACGCGGCGACGGCCAGCACCCCGCCGGCCACGACGGGCGTGAGCACGTTCTTTCCCGGCTCGGTGGCGGTTTCGGCGTCCTCGCGTTCGACGACCCCGGTCCCGGCGGCGGCGAGCGCGACCAGGACGGCGAGCACGAGCGCGGCGAACGTCCAGGCCGCACCGGCGCCGAGGTCGTAGGTGAAGACGGGGGCGGCGCCGGACGTGCCGCCGAGGTCCGCGCCCCCGAAGCCGGCGAGGTTGCCGGCCTGGGTGGCGGTCAGCGCGGTGTTCAGGACGGCGGTGCCGGCCAGGACGATCCCCGCCCAGGCGACCCCGAGCACGGACCGCGCGCCGGCCGCCGTCTTGCGGATCAGGGTGCCGAGCGCGAGGACCCCGACGACGAGCGCGGCGGCGAGCAGGAACCACCGGGCGGGGCTCTCCGCGGCGGCGCTGGTGGGCGCGCCGGCCCCGGGGTTGACCGCGGTGACGGCGACCTGCGGCGCGAAGGTCCCGATCAGGGCGGCGACGGCGGTGGCGAGGCCGAGCACGCCGGTCGTCAGCCGCCACCAGAAGATGCCGGGGACCTTGACGTCGCTCTCGGTGTCTTTCGGCGTTTCGCTGAGCCGGGTGAAGGCGAGGCCGGCGGTGATGGCGGTCGCGGCGAGCACGACGACCGGGCCCCAGGTGACGTGGAGGTCGTCGCGCAGGAGTCCGGCGAGAACGGGCGGCACGGCCACCCCGAAGGCGCCGGCGGTGAGGCCGAGCAGGGTGCCTCTCGCGGTGCTTTCGGACGGAGAGGCGAGCGCGAGCACGGCGGCCAGCGGCAGCGCGGCGGCGAGCAGCAGATAGCCGCCGAGGGCGGGCCAGGGCCCTTCGAAGGCGGCGCGGGCGAGGAGGAAGCCGTTGTCCGAGCCGACGGGGGCAGTGAGCAGTCCGACGGAGGCGGCGACGGCGAGCAGCGGGACGAGCAGGCGCCAGCGTCGCCGTTCGGGTTCGTCGTCTTGCCGGTTCGCCTGCCAGGCGGCCACACCGGCGCCGACGGTGAGCAGGTCACCGGCCAAGAGCAACCAGAACCCGGCGCCGACGGCCGAGCCGCCGACGAAGCGGTCGGGGAGGTAGAGCTCGGGGCGGATGGTGAGGGGCCCGTTGACGGCGAACTCGAGGTCGAGCACCAGCCGCCCCGGCGCGAGGGCGGCGAGGCCCAGGAGGAGGCCTTTGGCGAGGGCGGGTTTCCCGGCGACGGCGGTCCAGATGGCGGCGAGGACCGGGGCGAGGGCGAGGAGGGCCAGCCAGGGCCAGCTGCCGAACCCGGGGCCCGCGGCCGGGGAGACGGTGACGACGGCTGCGGCGGTGAGGGCGATGGCGCCGAGGGTGGCGATGGCCAGGGCGATGATCAGTGGGCGGGAGGGGGTGGTGTCTTCGGCCCAGGTGGTGGGGTCGGTTGTCGCCGCTGTGGGGGGCTTGGGGCGGGTGGCTGTGGTGCGGGTGCTCGCCGGTCCGGCCTTGGCTGTGCGGGTGCTCGCGGGTCCGGCCGTGGCTTTCGCGCTGCCGGTGGTCCCGGCTTTCGCGGCGCCGGCAGGCCCGGCTTTCGCGCTGCCGGTGGGCCCGGCCTTCGCGGCGCCGGTGGCCCCGGCTCTCGCGGCGCCGGTGGGCCCGGCATTCGCGGTGCTCGCGGGTTCGGGGCGGGCGGTTGCCGCGGAGGTGCTGGCGCCCGCGGCTGCGGCGGGCTTGGCCTTCGCCGCGCCGGTGGGCCGTGCTTTTGCTGCACCGGCGGCACCGGTCTTGGCCGCATCGACGGGTTCGGCCCGAGGAGGAGCTGCGTCGGCGGGGGCTTGGCCGGGGGCAGCTTCCACCGATTCGGTGGTTTCCGCAGGCGCCTGCCGGGAAGTCTGTGCGCGAGGAGGCTTCCGCTTGCCGGTGGGATCGGTGGTCGCGGGGTCCTGCGGGGAGGCCGGGGAGCCGGGGGTGCTCCCGGTCGGGGGCTCTGAGCGTGGGGGCATCGCCCGCGACGCTAGCAAGGTCGGCCGGACCGGGAGGTCCCAGCGGGCCGCGAGTCGGCGAGCGGCGCAGGTTGGCTGGCGGTGGAAGCCGGGCGGGGCCTGGGCCGGCTGCCGCTGGGCAGTGCCGGTCGACGGACGGCGCGAAGTGCGAAAGCGCGGGTGGGCGGGCTGGCTACCCCTGGGCGGTGCCGGTCGGCGGGCGGCGCGAGGTCCAGAACGGCGCGGGCCTAGCGGCCGGAGCAGGTGCGGGAGCGGGCCAGCCCGGCGGATGGCGTCGGGTGCAGAACGGCCCGGTTGGCGGGCATGCACCGCAGAGCCGCCCGAGCGTCACCGGAGTTGAGGTCAGGCTCCCGGGCGTTACCCCATCAGACAGTGGCCGAACGCGGGACTCGGTCACGAGAACCCAGCGAATCCTCGAGCGCAAGCCCGAGAAGTCGGACAAAACCGACACCGACGAGACGAATCTAAACACGAGTCGGTGAGCGGTTCGCGGGCGTCGATGAACGGTCGCCTCGGCCGGCTCCGAGAGCCTTCGGCGCACGCCGCCATCCGCGCCCAAAGCGCGCCTCAGGATGCGCTCGGGCGTCGAGAGTGCTTGAACATCCCCTGGCTGACCCTTATTCCGGCCCCCTGGGCCGCAAACCTCGTCGGACGGTCCATAACCGCCCGCAAGGTCTGTAAGGCAAGTCACAACCAATGTAGTAAACCCCGTCTAACTTTGAGTAATCCCCACAGGTGGACGCAAGATCCGCGCCACCCGATCGGCCGCCCGACGGGGCAGATCTTGCTTACGGCGGTGCCCGTTCGTTACTGTCCCCCGGTCCCCATTACAGTCAGGTCACGAAGTAGGACAACGAGCGAACCACCCCCGAGGTTGGCTCACCGGGTTCCCCCGCCCGCAGTCCTCGACCCGGCTCCCCGACGATGGAAGGCTCTGTCTTGGCTTCACACCGCTCCCCCGGCGGCCAAGCTCCTTCCCCGGCACTGAAGGACGCACTCGAAGGTGCAGTCGTTCGTGTCCGGGGTGCGCACCGCATCGCCCCGCCCTCCTCGGCCCTCCGTGGACGTGTTGTGGTCGCCGCTGTCGCGGCCGGTGCGTTCGCTGCCGCTGCTGCGGGCTCGACGCTCAAGACGGTCACCGATTCCGACCAGGCTGTGACGCCCTTGGCCAACAGCCAGGACGCCAGCGCCTCGTTCACCTCGGGAGGTGCGGGCACCGGGGGCGCCCCCGAGCTCCTGCCGGCCGGGCACGCCATCGACGCCTCCGCCGAAGCCGCGAAGCTTTCCGACAGTGCTTCGATCACGCAGGCCCGTGAGCAGCGTGAAGCCGACGCCGCCAAGAAGGCCGCCGAAGAAGCCGCTCGTCCCAAGACCTGCCTGCCGGCCCACGGCACCTTCACCTCGGGCTTCGGTGCCCGGTGGGGCACGAGCCACCTCGGCATCGACATCGCCAACGCGATCGGCACCCCGATCTACGCCGCCTCCGACGGCACCGTGATCGAGGCCGGCCCCGCCAGCGGCTTCGGCCTCTGGGTCCGGGTACAGCTCGACGACGGCACCATCCAGGTCTACGGCCACATGAACAGCTTCTCCGTCAAGGAGGGCCAGAAGGTCAAGTGCGGCCAGCAGATCGCCGAGATCGGCAACCGCGGCCAGAGCACCGGCCCGCACCTGCACTTCGAGGTGTGGCAGAACGGCACCAAGAAGATCGACCCCCGGCCCTGGCTGGCCGCGCGCGGCATCGTCATCTGATCCGTTCGCTCCACACCGGTGGCCCACCGAACCGGGCCATCGCACCGGGAAACCCGGCTGTAGAGCCATGATCCGCCACCGAGGGCCGACGACGCCCCTCGTTCGAGTGCGAACGGTCATCCGCTCCAGCCGGGACACCACGGCCGTCCGAGACGCGTGAACACCCGCGCCGGACGGCACCCGGCTCCGATACACGGCGCACGCACGACGGATTCCCGTCCGAGAGCGGCGACCCGACAGCGGACGCACCCGAGCCAGCGCGGCCGGAAGCCCGCCAGCTCGCTCCACACCGCTCGGCTCGCCCGAGATCACCCTCAGCCGCAAAAGACGCGTCAAACGACGGCTCAGCGCCCGGAAACGGCTAACGATGCCCGCCCGGCAACCGGCGGATGAAGTAGGCCACCGCGACCTGCCACACCGTGCACAGCTCCGCGGACCTCCGGACCGGCACCGGCACCCAGCCCCAGGGCAGAATTCCCCCTGCGCCCCCCGCGGAGCGGACACGCGCGGCCCGACGTGTCGTCCAGCGGCGTCCCCGGCCGCAGGTGACACATCGCCCGTCCGCTCCGAGCTCGTGCTGCCTGAGCAGCGCTCGCCAGGCGGCGGCCAGCCGGCACGCCTCCGCTCCCGCACGCGAAGACATTCCTGAAGCCCCCGAAGGGCCCGGACCCCGATCCGGAACCGCCGACCCCAGGACTCCTCGCAGGTGTTTTTGTACCCCTTCGGCCAACAGGTGAAACAGCACCGCGTCCACACCACACTACCCCCTTCGTCGAACTTGTGTTCGATCGTGGGGTCAGTTCTACCGGTGGGGTACGACGATTCCGGCGGCGATCGCCGGGATCGCCGCCGGGTTCACTCGGACGGGTGTTAGAGCTTCACCATCGGCACGCTGCCGATCAGCATCAGGCGGACCTTGCCGGCCGCACCGAAGTCGATGGTCGCCGTGGCGCGCGGGCCGACGCCGTCGCACGAGATCACCGTGCCCAGGCCGTACTTGTCGTGGCTGACCCGGTCGCCGACGTCCAGCTTCAGCGCCACCGTGTCCTTCCAGCCCTTGCCGAACGACGGCGTGCCCGAAGAAGACGGTGAAGACGTCCGGCGGCCGCCCCAGGTGGTCGCCGCGCGCGGCGTGCCGCCACCCCGCGAACCCGACCCGAACCCGAACCCGCCGCTCGACGGCTCCAGCCGCCGCCAGTCGACGAGGTCGCCCGGCAGCTCGTCGAGGAACCGCGAAGCCGGGTTCATCGACGGCTGCCCCCAAGCCGACCGCGTGATCGCGCGCGAGACGTACAACCGCTTGCGCGCCCGCGTGATCGCGACGTACGCCAGCCGCCGTTCCTCGGCCAGCTCGGTCGGGTCGCCCAGCGCGCGCATGTGCGGGAAGACGCCGTCCTCCCAGCCGGTGCAGAACACCACCGGGTACTCCAGGCCCTTCGCGGTGTGCACGGTCATCAGCGTGACGACGCCCGCGCCGCCGTCGCCTTCTTCGCCGCCGTCGGGCGAAGGCACCGAATCGGCGTCCGCCACCAGCGACACGCGTTCGAGGAACGCGGGCAGCGAGCCCGGCGCCGGCACCCCGGGCTCCACGACCAGCTCGGCGTTCTCGTCCGCGACGACCTCGGCGGTGATCTCGGTGAACTCCCGGGCGACGGTGATGAGCTCGTCCAGGTTCTCCACGCGCGTGTGGTCCTGCGGGTCGTCCGACTCCTCGAGCTCGACGCGGTAGCCGGTCTTCTCCAGCACCGCTTCGAGGACGTCGTGGACCTCCGCGCCGGAAGTGATCAGGTCGCCCAGCTCGTCGAGCATCCCCACGAACCCGCTGATCGCCTTGACCGAGCGCGGGTTCAGCAGCGCCACCTTGCCCTCGGCGGCGTCTCGCAGCGCCGCCGCGAACGACACCCGCTCGCGCTCGGCGTGCGTCGCCACCACGGCTTCCGCGCGGTCGCCGATGCCGCGCTTGGGCACGTTCAGCACGCGCCGCAGGCTGACCGTGTCGTCCGGGTTCGCCAGCACGCGCAGGTACGCGATCATGTCGCGGACTTCGCGCCGCTCGTAGAACCGCACGCCGCCGACGACCTTGTACGGCAGGCCGAGCCGGATGAAGATCTCTTCGAAGACGCGGGACTGGTTGTTGGTGCGGTAGAAGACGGCGACGTCGGAGTAGTCGGCTTCGCCCTTCTCCGCCAGCGCGTCGATCTCGTTCGCGACGAACGCGGCCTCGTCGTGGTCGTTGTCCGCGACGTAGCCGACGATCTTCTCGCCCTCGCCCGAATCCGTCCACAGCCGCTTCGCGCGCCGGTTCGGGTTCCGCTCGATGACGGCGTTGGCCGCGGACAGGATCGTCTGCGTGGAGCGGTAGTTCTGCTCCAGCAGGATGGTGTGCGCGTTCGGGAAGTCCCGTTCGAACTCTTCGATGTTGCGGATCGTCGCGCCGCGGAAGGCGTAGATCGACTGGTCCGCGTCACCGACGACGACCAGCTCGGCCGGGTCGACGCCCGATTCGTTCGGCGTGGTCCCGGCCAGCTCGCGGACCAGCGTGTACTGCGCGTGGTTCGTGTCCTGGTACTCGTCGACCAGCACGTGGCGGAAGCGCCGCCGGTAGTACTCGGCGACGGCCGGGAACGCCTGCAGCAGCGAGACCGTGCGCATGATGAGGTCGTCGAAGTCGAAGGCGTTGGCCTGGTTCAGCCGCCGCTGGTACTCGACGTAGACCTCGGCGACGCGCCGCTCGAGGTCGTTGGCCGCGTTGGCCGACGCCTCTTCGGGGTCGACGAGCTCGTTCTTCAGGTTCGAGATGTGGATGGCCAGAGTGCGGGCGGCGTAACGCTTCGGGTCGATGTCGAGGTCCCGCGCCACGAGCGTGATGAGCCGCTTCGTGTCGTCCGAGTCGTAGATCGAGAAGCTCGACGACATGTCCAGCGTCTTGGCTTCCCGGCGCAGGATCCGCACGCACATCGAGTGGAACGTCGACACCCACATCGCGTTCGCGCGGCGCCCGACGAGCGCGGCGACGCGCTCGCGCATCTCGGCGGCGGCCTTGTTGGTGAACGTGATCGCCATGATCTCGCCCGGGTGCACGCGGCGTTGCCCGAGCAGGTAGGCGATCCGGCGGGTCAGCACCCGGGTCTTGCCCGATCCCGCACCCGCGACCACCAGCAGCGGGCCACCGGCGTGGGTGACGGCTTCGCGCTGGGACGGGTTCAGGTCCTCGAGCAGATCGGCCTGCCCGCCGGAAGCGGGCTTGCGCGCGGGGGTCTCGGCGGGGAGATCGAAGAGGGTGTCCATCGTCTGTCCACGCTACCCCGGGCGGGTGGGCTACCGCGTCAGGCGTAGGGCGAGATGTCGCCTGGCGTCCGACGCGCGGCGGGCCCGCCGCGCGGAGCATCGGCGGACATGGAAGACAAGCGCACCGCCCGCATCCGGGCCGCCGACGCCGATCGCGAACGCGTCGCCACCACCGTCCAGACCGCCGGCTCCGAAGGCCGGCTCACCCTCGAAGAGGTCGAAGAGCGCCTCGCCCACGTCTATTCCGCCCGGTTCACCGACGAGCTGACCGAGCTCACCGCCGACCTGCCGCGGCCCGTGCCGGCCCGGCCGGGCTTCCCGCTGACCCGGGCCGCGCTGCGGCGGTACCCGGCGCTGCGCCTGCACCTCGCCGTCGTGGTCGCGATCGCCGTGGTCGCGATCGTCCGGTGGGCGGTGCTGGGCGCCGGGTTCTTCTGGCCCGCCTTCCCGATGTTCTGGCTCGCGGTGAGCCTCTTCGTTCATGCCGGGGTGCGTTCGGTCCGGGAACGAGCCGGTGCGGCTGTGCCATACTGATAACCGTGCGGCACCACGCAGAGCGATTTTTTTACGGGACCCGGACTCCGGCTCCCGTGATCGCGTAGTGCCCGAACCGCCATCACGCCAGCCCCGGAGTCCACGGACCCGGGGCTGTCGCCGTCCCAGGGGCCGGATCCGGGCACCGAGGGAGAGGTCCCGATGAACGCACAAGCGACGAACGCCGACGGCCAGCCCGCCGAGGACACCCCGGCCGGGGACGACATCGCGTCGCTCCGGCAGGAGATCGACTGGCTGGACAAGGAGATCCTGCGGCTGGTGAAGCGCCGGGTCGAGGTGTCCAAGGAGATCGGGGCCGCGCGGATGGCCGCCGGTGGCACGCGGATCGTCTACAACCGCGAGATGGACGTGCTCGAGCGCTACCGCGAACTCGGCCCGGATGGCCGTCAGCTGGCGATGGCGCTGCTGAACCTCGGCCGCGGCAGGCTCGGCCGGTAACGGTTGTCCGAATTCCGGGTCTTCCCTGAGGCACCGGTGACCCGGCTGCGGGCAGACTGTGGTCATGGACTGGCTCGTGAACCTCATCGCCGTCATCGTCGCGCTCGCGAGCGTGCTGGCCGCGCTGGGCCATGTGGGGTATCTGGCGATGCTGAACAACGCGGCGGGTAAGCGGGCCGGCGGTGCGCCGGTCGCGCAGTACGTCCGCGGTCGCTGGGCCGTTGCGGGCGGTACCACCGCGGCGTCGCTGTTCGCCTGGTTGCTCACGGCCGGGGGGCCGACGCTCGACATCGTGGCGATCCTGCTCGCGGCGGGTAGCGGCGTGGTGGCGACCAAGGCCCTGCAGTCGACGCGTGACCGTTACCGCACCGGCGGCTGAAAACCGCTGAACTGGGCCGATGGCGCTGCGTGAGACTGCGCAGCGTCACTTTCCCCCGTTCGGTCGCGCCCGACCGAGTGAAACCTCTGCAACTTGCAGGTTTGGGGGCGACTTTCTACGCCGGATGCTCCTAGGGTTGACGCCGTGAGGACCCTTGCGTTCGGGTCGGGCGGAGCCCGCAGGACGCGCGGGGGCACCGGCCCCGCGCGCCCAGTCTCGCATGCGCGTGCATCTGCGCAGGATTCGGAACGCGAAGCCGCTCGTGAGGATGGTGCTCCGATCGGGTTCTCCTGCCACCGGACGGCGTCACGGCCGGACCGCCGGGTGGTCGAGTCGGCATGACCCAAGGCACGGAGTTCCACGGACGCGGCGGCGCGCCCGCGCATCCCGGGCGGCACCGGCTCGGCGGCACGGACGGCTGGACGCCCCCGCTCCCCCAGAACCGCGCCGGCCGGCGGCACGCGGCCGGCCCGGCGCCGGTCGACCCGCCCGTGTCCGGGTCCCTTCCGCTCGCGCAGCCGATGTCCGGCGGGCTCCCCCTGCCCCAGCCGACGTCCGGCGCGCTCCCCCAGCCGTCCCTGCCCCAGCCCCGCGATCGGCGCCCCGCGCCCCCGCTGTTCCCCGCCTCGCACGGCAGCCTGCCCCTGGACGACGTCGAGCCCGAGGCGCCGTCGCGCCCCGAGACCCGCGCCGACCAGGCCGCGCGCCGCACCCGCGTCTCGCTGGCCACCCCGCAGCCGCGCGGCGTGGACCAGGTGGACCAGGAGGACGACGACGTCCGCGTCTACGCGGCACCCCCGATCGACGGGCTCGGCGTCGGCGGCTTCACCATCGGGTCGGTGCCCGCCTCCGTGACCCCGCCCAAGACGTGGCGGAAGGCCGCCTGGTTCGCCACCGGCGCGTCCGGCGCCGTGGTCGTCGGGCTGCTCTTCGCCGGGTCCTACCTGGTCGGGAAACCGCCGGTGGACCAGGCCGTGCAGGGCGCGTGGCCCGGCTACCAGGGCGCGCCGACCGTCATCGACCCCACGGGCGAGACCGAGCCGCCGTCCCGGCCGGGCGGTTCCACGCCGGCGCCGGACGACAGCACGCCGACGCCGGACAAGCCGGCCGGGCGGACCAGCGGCGGTGGCGCGGGCCCCGTCGACGGCGTCCCCTCGCCGCCGATCACCGACAGCGGCGCCGGTTCGCAGACGTCCGGCACCACCACGCCGAACGGACGGCCGCAGAAGCCCGCGGTCACGCCCGCCCAGCGCGAGACCCCGGTCAAGCCGCCCTGGTGGTACTCCTTCCCGCCGGACGCCCAGACCATGGGCGACAACTCGGAGAAGTTCTTCAACACCGTCACCACCGACCCCGCCGCGGCGTCGGCGGTGACCACCGGAGAGCTCCACGACCAGGGCCCGCAGGCCCTCGCGGAGCGGTACGCCGGCGTCGCCTACTTCGAGGTCCGGAAGATCAGCATCGACCAGCAGCGCGGCGTCACGGTGAACACCGTCGAGATCACCCACACCGACGGGTCCAAGACGATCGAAGAGCGCACGCTGACGTTCGGGGACGGCGACAAGATCGCGGCTGACGGCCAGTAACCGACCCTGCACGTGCGGTTCGCCCGTTCCGATGCACGTGCGGTGCGCCGAGCGGTTACCCCTGGTCCGGGTGGGTGACATAAGCTGCCGCTCGTCGTATCGCGATGGCATTCCGGCGACAGAGCCTGGTGATGCCCGTCCGCACAGGGTTACCTGACGACAGCGGATCCGGAACCGGCCACGAGTCGGCCATCCGGACCAACGGAAGCCCGGCCGAACGGCCGAGTGACCGCCCCGGAACCCCAGAGCGAGGACATTCGTGCTTGATCGGCAGCGCACACGGCGTGAGGTACCCAACGCCGTCCGCGTCGAGGACGTGATCCCGGCCGAGATTCTCGACGGCGTCGGCGACGCCGACCGCGACTATCTCGAGCAGGTCTTCCGTGACCCGCAGCGGTTCCTGCCGCCGCGGCCGGAACCCGTGCGCGAGCCGGCGCAGGCCGAGGACGCCGACGAGCCGGAGAGCCGGTTCGTCCGCCGCGCCAAGCTGGCCGGGCTCGTCGCCGCCGGGGCGCTCGTCGCCGGCGCGGTGGTCGCCGCGCCGATGCTGACCAGCGCGCACCGCGCCGTGTCCGAAGGCGCCCAGTCCACGCCCGCCGGGTTCACCGGCGCCGCGGAGCTCGGCGGCCTCGCCGTCCCGCAGCACCAAGCCGGCGGCGGCGCGCCCGAGCAGCCCAGCGCCCCGACCGCGGGCACGCACTCCGGAGGCGGCCCGTCGGCCGACGAGTCGACCGGCAGCGGTCCGCGGACCCAGGCCGCGCCGGCCACCACGAACGAGGTGCCGGACAAGGCCGCCGACGCGCGCAGCGCGAGCCGGAAGATCCAGGCCGTCAAGGACTTCTACGCCGCCATCGCGCGGGATTCGGCGGGCGCGCTCGCGCTGCTGAGCCCGTCGCTGGCCGACGGCGCGGCCGGTGAGCTGGTCCGCACGTGGAGCTCGATGGACGCCATCGACGTCCAGGAGGCCGACACGCAGATCAACCCGGACGGCTCGATCCTCGCGGTCGCGACGCTCCACCGGCCGGACGGCGCCCTGGTGCGCGTGACCCAGCTGTTCCGGGTCGCCGACACGGGCGGTTTGATCACCGAAGCCGAGCTCGTCTCGGCCCAATACATGTAGCCCTGGGCGATCACGCCTTCACCCGTGGTTCAAGTGCCTGTACCGGATTCGTGTGCGCAGAGTGAGCGCCTAGCCTTGTCACGGGCCGATCTCGGGAGAGGCGGCCCACAGCCCACGACATGTGCATACGCTCCAGCGAAGCGGCGTGCGCGTGGCCGCGTCACCAGGCACCGATCCTCACGCCCTGGTGAAGTCGGAGCCCAAAGGGAGGTCGCGTGAGCGACGAGGGTCGCCTGGTCGCCGGTCGGTACCGCATCGCCGGCCGGATCGGCACGGGCGCGATGGGGGCCGTCTGGCAGGCGCATGACGAAGTCCTGGGCCGCACCGTGGCCATCAAGCAGCTTCTGCTCCAGCCGCACCTGGACGAGCACGACGCCGAGGACGCCCGGCAGCGGACGATGCGCGAGGGCCGGATCGCCGCCCGCCTGCACCACCCGAACGCGATCTCCGTCTTCGACGTCGTCACGGACGACAACGGGCAGCCGTGCCTGATCATGGAGTACCTCAACTCCACCAGCCTGGCCGCCGTGCTGCAGGAACGCCGCACGCTGCCGCCGACCGAGGTGGCGCGCATCGGCGCCCAGGTCGCCGCGGCGCTGCGCGAGGCGCACGCGGTCGGCATCGTCCACCGCGACATCAAGCCGGGCAACATCCTGCTCGGCGCCAACGGCGTCGTGAAGATCACCGACTTCGGCATCTCCCGCGCCAAGGACGACGTCACGGTCACCAAGACCGGGATGATCGCCGGCACCCCGGCGTACCTGGCCCCCGAGGTCGCGATCGGCGGCGACCCCGGCCCGGAGTCCGACGTCTTCTCCCTCGGGTCCACGCTCTACGCCGCCTGCGAGGGCCAGCCGCCGTTCGGCCTGTCCGAGAACACGCTGAGCCTGCTGCACGCGGTCGCGGCCGGGCAGATCAACCCGCCGCGCCAGTCCGGCCCGCTGGCCAGCGTCCTGGCCGTGCTATTGCACCCGGACATCCAGCACCGGCCGACCGCAGAAGAGTGCGAAGAGCTGCTCGCGGCCGTCGCGCGCGGTGAGCTTCCGCTCGGCGGGCCGTCGGACGAGACCATGATGGCGCCGTCGGCGGGTGTCCTGGGAGCGGGCGCACTGGGCGCGGCCGCCGCCGCGGACCCGAACGCGACCCAGATGTTCGACGAGATCCCCGCGGGCCACTCGGGCAGCCTGCTCGACAACCAGGCCCCGACGCAGGCCGTGCCGTACTACGACGAGGACGACTACCCGGAGGGCACCGGCTACCCGGAGGACGACTACGACGGGTACGGCCGCTACCGCGACGACGAGCAGCAGTACGCGGCCGGAGGCGTGCCTCCCGGCCTCGCCGCGACCCGCGCGGTGCCGGTGCCCCCGCACGACCAGGGCCCGTACGCCGACGATTACGACGACTACGACGACGAGCCCGCCCCGCCGCCCCCGCCGCGGCGCGCGCAGACCAGCCCGGCCGACGATGACGACGAGAAGCCCGGTGCCTGGAAGCGCCCGGCGATCATCGGCGGCATCGTGGTCGTGGGCCTGGTCGCCATGGCCGTCTGGCTGCTGAGCCCGAACAACCCGGAAACGCCTGCCTCGCCGATTTCGAGCAACAAGCCGACCCCGGTCGCGACGTCGTCGTCGCAGGTTTCGACGACGGAGGAGCCGACCGAGACGGCCGACGTTCCGCCGCCCGTGTCGGAGACGACCTCGTCGAAGCGCACGACCTCTCGGCAGACTGAGCCGGAGAAGACGACGACTCCGAAGACGACTTCGGCGAAGCCGACGACTTCGGAGGCTCCGCCGACCTCCGACACCCCCACGACCACGCCTTCCCCGTCCACCACGCCGTAAACCGAGGTTTGTGTTGAGCTCTGAAGGCACCATCGTCGGCGGCCGGTTCCGGCTGGACCAGCCGATCGGCCGCGGCCGCGCGGGCATCGTGTGGCTGGCGTTCGACACGCGGCTCTTCCGCACCGTCGCGATGAAGCGGATGTACCTGCCGGTCGGCGCGGGCGAGCGCGCCGAGCAGGCGCGCGCGGGTGCCATGCAGGAGGGCAAGGACGCGGCCCGGATCGAGCACCCCAGCGCGATCAAGGTGTTCGACGTGCTGCCCGACGGCCAGGACGTCTGGCTGGTGATGGAGTACATCCCGTCGCGCAGCATGGCGACGTTCCTCGCCGAGCACGGCCGCCTCACCCCCGACCAGGCGGCGCAGCTGGGGATCCAGCTCGGCAACGCGCTCTCCGCGATCCACACGGCCGGGTTCGTGCACCGCACGCTCGAGCCGGGCACGGTGCTGCTGGCCGACGACGGCGGCGTGAAGCTCACCGACATCGGCATCAGCGGCGGCGGGCCCCACGCGGCCTACGTGGCGCCTGAGGTCGCGCGGGGGCTGCCCCCGACGCCGGCCGCGGACGTCTTCTCCCTCGGCGCGACGCTGTACACGTCCGTCGAGGGCGTGCCGCCGTTCGGGGAGGACGGGCAGTCGTCCGAGCGGCCGGCGCAGAACGCGGGCGTGCTGACCGCGGCGCTGCGCAAGATGCTGCGCCCGGACCCGACGACCCGGCCGACGATGGCCGACACGGTCCGTTCGCTGAGCGCGATCACCGAAGGCCGCGAGACGGCGTTCATCCCGCCGACCAACCCCGGGATCCCGCCGCCTCCGCCCCCGCCGTTCAACCCGGGGCTGGCGGCCGCGGCACCGCCGATGCCGTCGTCGGGACCCCAGTTCCAGCAGCAGGTCCCGGTCGCCGCGCCCGGCTACTCCTCGGCCGAGGAGACACAGCGGATGCAGCCGGTACCGCCGCCGACGCAGTACGCGCCGTCGCCCGCGCCCGGACCCCAACCGCAGGCCGGGGCGTGGACCCTGCCGGTGTCGAAGAAGACGCTGATCACCATCGCCGCGATCCTCGCGGCCGTGCTGGTCGGGATCCTCGTCTCGGAGCTGTTCTTCGTCTAAGCCACCTTGGCGGTCGCCGCGCGCATGGCTTCGAGCAGCGTGCGGACGGCCGGGTGGCCCCAGGCCCGTGACGCGACCGCGGCGTGGATCGCGCGGACCGGCTCCGGGTTGCGGATCTTGCGGACGACGACGCCGGGGTGCAGCGCGCCGAGCCCCAGCTCCGGGATCAGGCCGACGCCGATGCCGGCGGCCACGAACCCCTGCGCCGTCTGGTAGTCCTCGGACTCGACCACGACGTTCGGCGCGAACCCGGCGGACGCGCAGGCGCTGTCCAGGATGTCGCGGCAGACGCCCGGCAGGCCGTCGACGCCGACCCACGGCTCCTCGGCGAACTCCGTCAGGTCGAGCACGCGCTTGCGGGCCAGCGGGTGCGTCTTCGGCAGCACGGCGCGGTACGGGTCGTCGAGCAGGTGGACGAGCTCGACGCCCTTGCCGGGCTGCCTCTTGCGCGGGAAGACGGTGATCGCGACGTCGGCGTCACCGGCTTCGACCTCCGTCATCGGGTCGTCGGGCTCGACCAGCTTGAGGTCCAGGCGGACGCCGGGGTGCTCGCGGCGGACCGCGGCCGTGGCGGGCGCGACCAGGGACGCGCCGGCCGTCGAGAAGTAGCGGATGGCGACGCGGCCGATGCGGCCTTCCTTCAGCTCGGTCAGCGCCGCTTCGGCCTTCGCGAGCTCGGAGCTCAGCGTCTCGGCGTGCTCGGACAGCAGCGCGCCCGCCGGTGTCGGCCGCACGCCGCGGCCGACGCGTTCGAGCAGTTCGGTGCCGGCTTCGCGTTCCAGCGCCGAGAGCTGCTGGCTGATCGCGGACGGCGTGTAGCCGAGGTTGCGGGCCGCGGCGGTGATCGACCCACTGGTGATAACGGCGCGGAGGACCTGCATGCGGCGGACGTCGAGCATGCCTCTGATCGTACAGCTGAGCTTAACGGTTCATGCAGTTATTTTCGCTTGTCCTTATGTCTTTCCCGGACGAAGCTGGCGCTTGATCGGAGAAGGAGGAACTGGGGTGGGCGAGTCGAAGACCCTGCTGAGGATCGCCGCGCTGGCGTTGATGTGGGGCTCGAGCTTCTTCTGGATCAAGCTGGGGCTGGGCATGTTCTCGCCGGTGCAGCTGGTGCTGGCGCGGCTCGTGCTCGGCGCGGCGATGCTGCTGGTGCTGTGCCGGCTGCAGCGGGCCCGCCTGCCGCGCGACCGGCGGATGTGGGGTCACCTGGCCGTGGCGGCGTTCTTCCACAACGCGCTGCCGTTCCTGCTGTTCGCGATCGGCGAGACGACCGTCGACTCGGGGATCACCGGGGTGCTGAACTCGACGACGCCGCTGTGGGTGCTGCTGGCGGCGCCGATGATGGGGACGTCGTCGCGGATGACCGGGACGCGGCTGGCCGGACTGCTGGTCGGCCTCGGCGGGATCCTGCTGATCTTCGCGCCGTGGCAGGCGTCGGGGCTGCTGAGCTGGGGCGCGCTGGCGTGCCTCGCGGCGGCGGCGAGCTACGGCTTCGCGTTCGTCTACGAGGGCAAGTACCTGTCCTCTTCGACGTCCTCGCCGTACGCGATCTCGGCCGGTCAGATGCTGCTGGCCAGCGGGATGCTGGTGCTGGTGCTGCCGGCGGGCGGGTTCACGCCGGTGCACGTGTCCACCGGGCCGCTGCTCGCCGTCCTGGTGCTGGGCATCGGGTCGACGGGCATCGCGTTCGCGCTCAACTACCAGCTCCTGGCGAGCGAGGGCGCGGTGGCGGCGTCGGTGGTCGGCTACCTGCTGCCGGTGGTCTCGGTGCTGCTGGGCGCGGTGTTCCTGGGCGAACAGCTGAACCTGCGGGTGATCGCGGGCATGGTGGTCGTCCTCGGCGGGGTCGCGCTGACCCGCCTCCAGAAGCCGGAGCGAGTGGCCGCGGAACTGCCCCGTGACCAAGCGGATGGGCTTGGTGACGACACCACCGGGCACGCGCCGCGGCCGCTCGCTCCTCTGGCGGACTGAGGGTCTTCGCGCGCGGGTGACCGGTAGTCCTCTTTGCTTCGGGCGCGAATGACCGTTCGCGACTGAACGAACCCGCTCGCCCCTCTGGCAGGCTGAAGTACGGTCCCGCCGCCGTAACGGCACAGTCAACAGATCCGACATTCCGCCCGACCAAACGAGCACGGAATCGCGGAGGATCCCGTTTCGCTTGTCTTCCGCATCAAAGTGGTGAACCTGAGCCGTCGCGCCGCGGTCGACCTCCGCGTCGAGGCACACCTCGTCACCCCTATGGGCGCCAGAGGCGGAACCGTCAACCGGCGGACGACTCTCAAGTGCGGCAACCCCCCGCTCGTGCTGCCTCGCCGCGACAGATCAAGCAAGGAGCATGACAACGCCTATCGTCTGCGCATCAACTCGAACATCCGCGAGTTGCTGTCCACCCATCCCAGTTCCTTCGTCAGGCTGCAGATCTTCGCCCGTCATGAAGTGAGCGGCATGGGTAAGATGTTCGAGCGGCGCTATCACCACCCGAGCTCCGAAATGGTCGTCGGCAGCTTCGTGCACGGTCAAGACATGACGCTGGTTCCCGAGGAACCTCAGACGAGGCGGCGGTCGGAGGCCCAGCGGGAGAGCTCGTAGCGGTTCGAGAGCTGGGTCTTCCGCAGGACGCTCGACACGTGCGTCTCGACGGTCTTGACCGAGATGAACAGCTCAGACGCGATTTCCTTGTACGCGTACCCGCGGGCCAGCAGCCTCAGGACGTCGCGCTCGCGGGGGGTCAGCAGGTCCAGCTCGGGGTCGTTGATCGGGGCGGAGCCCGGGCGGTCGGCGAACGCGTCCAGCACGAACCCCGCCAGCCGCGGGGAGAACACCGCGTCACCGTCCGAGACGCGGACCACCGCGCGGACCAGCTCCTTCGACGAGATCGTCTTCGTCACGTACCCGCGCGCACCCGCGCGGATGACCGCGATGACGTCCTCGGCCGCGTCGGAGACCGACAGCGCCAGGAACACCACGTCCGGCAGCTCCGGGCGGACGCGGCGCAGCACTTCGGCGCCGCCGCCGTCGGGCATGTGGACGTCGAGGAGGACCACCTGGGGCTTCGTCCGGGCGATGCCGGCGACCGCCTCGGCCACCGAGCCGGCCTCGCCGACCACCCGGACCTCGTCGGTGATCGAGTCGAGCTCGGTGCGGACACCCGCGCGGAACAGCGCGTGGTCGTCGACGAGGAACACCTTCACCGGTTCGCGCTGGGTGTCAGTCACGAGTTCGAGCATAGCCGCCTCACGCTGCTCCCTTACCCGCTTTCACCGGCATGGCGAGCTGCACTTCGGTGCCCTCCCCCGGCGCGGTGCGCACCTTGCACGTGCCGCCGTGGCGGGTCATCCGGCCGCGGATCGAGTCGGCGAGGCCGTGGCGGTCGTCCGGGACGAGGTCGGGGTCGAAGCCCTTGCCACGGTCGCGGACGAACACGGTCACCGACGTCGGCTCGACCTCGGCGAAGACGCTGACCTCCTCGACGCCGGCGTGCTTCGCGGCGTTGACGATCGCTTCGCGCGCGGCCTGGACCAGCGCCACCAGCGAGTCGTCCAGCTCGGCGTCGCCGACGACGACCTGGCCGACGGAGATCGCGAACGTGTCCTCGACCTCGCCGCACGCCGTCGCGAGGGCTTCGGACAGCTGGCCGCTCGCCTCTTCGGCGGTCTCGACGGGCTTGCCGTAGCCGTTCGGGCCGTAGAGCCAGCCGCGCAGCTCGCGTTCCTGGCTGCGGGCCAGGCGGGCGACCTCGCGCGGCTGCTCGCTCTGCTTCTGGATCAGCGCGAGCGTCTGCAGGACGGAGTCGTGCAGGTGCGCGGCGATCTCGGCGCGTTCGTCGGTGCGGATGCGGGCCTTGCGCTCGTCGGAAAGGTCGCGGACCAGCCGCAGCCAGAACGGGATGGTCAGGACGGCGACGCCGATGAGCGTCGCGACGACGGCGATCAGGGCGAACTGGACCTGGTCGAACGTGCCGCTGCGCAGCACGACGACGGTGATGCCGGTGATGACCAGCGCGACGCCGGCGACGATCCGGATCGCGGCCGACCAGCCGCCCCCGCCGAGGAAGGCGCCCGCGAAGCCGTCCTTCGCGCCGACCCGCCAGCGGCGGCGCTGCGACTCGTCGGCCTCGCGCCAGACGACGGCGAGACCGATCATGGCGACGGCGAGCGGCACGGCGACCCAGCCGCTGATGAACCCGGTGAGCGTCCCGCTGGCGACGGCGAGACCGACCCCGAGCGCGATCAGGCCGAACGCCTGCTGCCGCTCCTTCGAGGTGGGCGCCTTCGCGGTTTCTTCGGTCTGCTGCTGGACGAAGACCCACAGGAGCCCGTAGGCGAGCAGGCCCGCGCCGTTCAGGGCGGCGAGCAGCGCGAAAGCCGTCCGCACCCACAGGACGGGCACCCCGAGGTGATCGGCGAGCCCCCCGGCGACACCGGCGATGGCCCGGCCGGACCGGCGCCGGAACATCTTGGGCTTGTCCGGGACGGCCACCTGGTCGGGGGCTACGTGGTCGAGGGCTTCCTGCACGTGGTCCATGGTCACACGGAGCCGTGCGGGGGTGCATCGGGGAAAATCCCCGAACGCCCGATCAGTGCCAGGGTGCCGGACCGGTCCGGCTCGCCCAGGCCGCGAGACCGTGCAGGTCGACCAGGCGGATCCCGTGGTGGGCGGCGTACTGCTGGGCTTGTTTCGTGAACGTCGAGGTGGTGACCACCGCTGCGACGCGGGCGCCGTGCACGGTGTAGCAAGTACCGCCGAACCGCTGCAGGTCCGGCCCGGTGACCTTATTGGTCCCGCTGAAGCGCTTCGCCTGGAGCACGATCTTGCGCCCGTCGGGTGCGTAGGCGACCACGTCCGCGCCCAGGTCACCGGCGCGGCCCGTGACCTGGGCGTGCGAGCAGCCGTCACGGGCGCACAGGAACGCGAGGGCGTGTTCGAACTCGTGCGGTCCCATCGCGTGGTAGCGCGCGATCTCCTGTGAGCGGGCGACGCCGAGCTGCCACGCTTCCCGGGTTTCCCGCGCCCGCCGCTGCTGCCACAGCACAAGCAGGTAGATCGTCACGCCGAGCACGGCGGCGCCGCCGACGAGCGAGGTGACCGGGTGTGCGGCGACGAAGCCCAGGACCGAGATCAGCACGAAGCCGACCGCGGCGATCCCCAGCGCGGGGAGGACGCACCCTTCCGCACCCGCCGTCCTCTTCCCTCGCGCCACCGCACGCTCCTTCGCCACGTCACGCTCGGAACCAAGGTCGTGGCCGGAAGTCGCTTGTTACACCCGCCCCCGGGACCCCCTCCGGGAAACCTCAGGGACCATCCCGGATGTCCGCCGACCACGGATCGCGCATGCTCTTCGGTATGAGTGGTGCGAGTGAGACACGGGCACCGAAGCCGAGTCCGTTGAACGGCTTCGAGGAGACCGTGAAGGACTTCTGGGTGAGCCGGCCGAGGCGGCCGCACGTGGGGCGGAAGGTGGCCGGCGTCGCCGCCGCCATCGGGTACCGGTACGGGATCGATCCCGTCGTCGTGCGGATCGCGCTCGTGGTCGCGACGATCTTCGGTGGCTTCGGCGTCCCCTTCTACCTGCTGGGGTGGCTGTTCCTGCCGGGCGAGAGCGACGAGGTCTCCGGCTTCGAAAGCCTGATCGGCCGCGGCCGGTCGTCGGTTTCGCCGGCCTTCGCCGTCGTGCTCAGCGTGCTGACCGTCGTCAGCGTCGGGGGCAGCTTCAGCGGCTCCTGGTTCGACGGCGGCGCCCTCATCAGCTTCGCCCTCATCTCCATCGCGCTCTACCTGCTGCACCGCAACCGCGGCCAGGAGAACCGGCCCGCGCCGGTCGTTTCGCGGACACAGGCCTTCACCGGGAACGGAGCCTTCACCATGACCGACACCGCGACCGCGCCCGCGGAGGCGAAGCCGGGGTGGGACCCGCTCGCCGCCGACCCGGCCGGCTGGGACCTGCCTGACCCGCCGTCGACGCAGCCGCCGCCCGCGCCGCCGATGCACCACCGCGACCGCCGGCCCGAACGGCGCCGCAACTCCAAGGTGGGCTCGGCCACGTTCGCGCTCGCCGTGCTGACCGCCGGCGGTGGCGTGCTCGCCAACCTCAACGGTGCCACGTGGTTCTCCGCGCAGCACATCGTCGGCCTCGTGCTCGGCGTGGTCGGGATCGGACTGGTCACCGGCGCGTTCGCCCGCGGCGGGCGGGGCCTGATCGGGCTCGCCGTGCCGCTCGCGATCGCCGGGATGGTCCTGACGACCGTGCCGTTCGAGAACTTCGACTTCCGCGGCGGTGCGGGCGACCTGCACGAGACTCCGCACTCGGTGACCGACCTGAAGCCGCTCTACCAGCACGCCGCGGGCGACATCGACCTCGACCTGACCGCGTTGCCGGCCGGCTCGCCGATCACCACCAACGTGATCAACGGCGCGGGCGACACGACGGTCACCGTGCCGGACACCGCGGACGTCACCTACGACTGCCACACCGGCGCCGGCAACACGCAGTGCTTCGGCCACGAGGCCGACGGCATCAGCCAGGACGCGCTGACCGGCGTCGACTACGGCACGGACGGCCCCGGCGGCCAGCAGATCACCCTGCACGTCAAGAACAGCGTGGGCAACGTGGAGGTGCGCCGTGGCTGACCAGAACCCCTACGCCTACGACAACCCGCAAGAGGCCCCGCCCGCGAAACGCGGTGGCGTGGACGTCTTCACCCTGATCGTCGGGGTCGCGACGCTGCTGATCTCCGCCTACGTCCTCTCGGACGGCGCGAGCTGGCTGCCGCAGTTCGACTTCCGCTGGGTGATCGCCGGCGGCGCGGTGTTCGTGGGGCTCATGCTCCTCGGCGCGTCGTTCGGCAGCAAGCGCCGCCGATGACCGAAGACACTCGAGGCCCTGGATCCCACGCCGGGGCCTCGAGTCCTGTCCGGCCCCTTACTCCCACTCGATGGTGCCCGGCGGCTTGGACGTCACGTCCAGCACCACCCGGTTGACCTCCGCCACCTCGTTGGTGATGCGCGTGGAGATCCGCTCGAGGACGTCGTAGGGCAGGCGCGTCCAGTCCGCGGTCATGGCGTCTTCGGACGACACCGGCCGCAGCACCACCGGGTGGCCGTAGGTCCGGCCGTCGCCCTGGACGCCGACGCTGCGGACGTCGGCGAGCAGCACCACCGGGCACTGCCAGATGCTGCGGTCCAGCCCGGCCGCCGTCAGCTCCTCGCGCGCGATCAGGTCGGCCGCACGCAGGGTTTCCAGGCGCTCGGCGTCGACCGCGCCGATGATGCGGATGCCCAGGCCGGGGCCGGGGAACGGCTGGCGCTGGACGATCGTCTCGGGCAGGCCCAGCTCCAGGCCGACGCGGCGGACCTCGTCCTTGAACAGCAGCCGCAGCGGCTCGACGAGCTCGAACTCCAGGTCGTCCGGCAGGCCGCCGACGTTGTGGTGGCTCTTGATGTTGGCCGTGCCCTCGCCACCGCCCGACTCGACGACGTCCGGGTACAACGTGCCCTGGACCAGGAACTTGTAGTCGCCCACGGCCTTGAGGTCGCGCTCGGCCTGCTCGAAGACACGGATGAACTCACGCCCGATGATCTTGCGCTTCTGCTCCGGGTCGGTGACGCCGGCGAGCGCGTCGAGGAAGCGTTCCCGTGCGTCGATCGTGACGAGATTGACCCCGGTGGCGGAGACGAAGTCCTGCTCGACCTGGGTGCGCTCGCCCGCCCGCAGCAGGCCGTGGTCGACGAACACGCAGGTCAGCCGGTCGCCGATGGCGCGCTGCACCAAAGCGGCGGCCACCGCGGAGTCGACCCCGCCGGAGAGTCCGCAGATCGCGCGGCCGTCGCCGATCTGCTCGCTGATCCGCTGGACCTGCTCTTCGACGATCGACGACGTCGTCCACTGCGGCTCGATCCCGGCGATGTCGCGCAGGAACCGGCGCAGCACCTCCTGGCCGTGCGGCGAGTGCGCGACCTCCGGGTGGTACTGGACGCCGGCGAAGCGGCGCTCGACGTCTTCGAAGCCGGCGACCTCGGCGCCGTCGGAGGAGGCCGTGACGACCGAGCCCTCCGGGGCCTTGGTGACGCTGTCGTTGTGGCTCATCCACGCGGGCTGGTGCGCGGGCAGGCCGGCGTGCAGGACACCGCCGTCACCCGTCACGCGGACCTCGGTGCGGCCGAACTCGCGGACGCCGGTCGGCTCGACGACGCCGCCGAGCGCGCTGGCCAGCAGCTGGTGGCCGTAGCAGATGCCGAACATCGGGACGCCGGCTTCGGTGAGCTTCGGGTCCATGCCCGGGGCGCCTTCGGCGTACACGCTCGAAGGTCCGCCGGAAAGGATGATGGCCGCGGGGTTCTTCGCGAGGATCTCTTCGGTGGACGCGCTGTGCGGCACGACCTCCGAGTAGATCTGTGCCTCGCGGACGCGCCGGGCGATCAGCTGCGCGTACTGCGCCCCGAAGTCCACAACGAGAACCGGACCGGTGGGGTTGGGCACCTGAGGACCTCCTGGCAGCGGCGGGATTCCCCACCATCGTCCCAGGTGGGCTGGGTCACCCCGGATTCAGGGCCGTCCCTGTCCTCGATCGGGCCTACGGTGCCCGTCATGGCTGTGAACTGGACGAAGGAACTGACCGACCAGCTCGACTTCCACTGGAACGTCCTGGTGCGCCCGAAGCTCGAAGGGCTCACCGACGACGAGTACTTCTGGGAGCCGGCGGCGGGCTGCTGGACCGTGCGCCCGCGCAAGTCCGACGACGAGCCCGGCACGGGCCCGTTCACCATCGACTTCGCGTTCCCGGAGCCGACGCCGCCGCCGGTCACGACGATCGCGTGGCGGCTCGGGCACATCCTCGTCGGCGTGCTCGGCGCGCGGATCGGGTCGCACTTCGGCGGCGCGCCGATCGGCTACGACAGCTACCCCTACCCGGGGACGGCCGCCGAAGCGCTGTCGGAGCTCGACAAGCTCTACGCGCAGTGGATCGAAGGCGTCCGGGGCCTCGACGAGGAAGCCCTGGCCCGGCCGTGCGGCCCGGCGGAGGGCCCGTACGCCGAATACCCGATGGCGACGCTGGTGCTGCACATCCACCGCGAGATGATCCACCACTGCGCAGAGATCCTGCTGCTGCGCGACCTCCACCGGAGCCAGGCCTGGTAACGCTGTGGCCGGGTCGGTAATCATCAGCACTGTAACGCCGAGTCACCGTGGGCCCGATTCACGGGTATCGAGGGCGGCCCCGGCCGGGGCCCGCCGCCTAGGGGGACCCGCGCATGCTCTACCGACTCCGCCCGCCGGACCGCCTGACGTGGTGTGACGTACCCGGGTACGCGGTCTGCCGCGCCGACGACCAGCCGCCGCCCGACTGGGAGGAGCTGTCGTGGGTGCCCGCCGAAGCGCGCGCGTTCAGCAACGACCTCCTGCGGATCGCCGTCCGGTACGGCGTGCGCTCGGGCGGTGGGATCGTCCTCGACGCCCGGCACACCGAGGACCTGGGCCGGGCCGACGAGCTGCGGTGCGACCGGATCGCCGCCGCCCACGCCCGGGCGGAGCTGCGCAGCGGTGCGAGCGGGCAGCCGGTGGGCGTGCTCGGGTCGGAAGACCACGAGTGGGACCGCACCGAGGAGGCGGCTCGCAAGGCCGAAGCGGATCTCGCCGAGCTCCTCGCGGTGCCCGTGCGGATCGACCTCGTCGCGCACTGGCAGCGGCTCGGCGGGCGCTACCCGGACTGAGAAAACGGACGGACCGGAGCCACCCCACCGGGACTCCGGGCCGTCCGCGGTCACCGCCCCGGGCGCGGCAGGAGCAGGAAGCCGAGCGCCATCCCCAGCAGGCAGGGCAGGCCGTGGTTGTCGTGGACGATCGTGTCGACGACGGCCAGCACCGGCACGGCGAACGCCATGACGCGGAACTGCACCGGCAGCAGCACGCCGTAGCGGCGCGACGCCACCATGACCACCGCCGTCAGGCCGCCGATGAGGCCGACGACGCACATCGAGTTGCCCGCGCCGACCGGGTTCAGCCAGACGTAGCTCATGAACTGGCCGAACAGGCCGCAGCCGAAGTACAGCAAGAGCCAGCGAGCACGGCCGAACACCCGCTCGGCGAGCGTGCCGAACACCGCCAGCCAAAGCAGGTTCGAGACCAGGCCGAACGCCCAGGCGTCCTGGAAGAACATCCCCGTGACCAGGCGGTACCACTCGCCGTCGTCGATCCTCGCCGCGTCGCGGACGACCGCGTCGTACAGCGGCCGGTGCGCCAGCTGCGCGATCCCGCACGCCAGCGTCACCAGGAAGACCGCGGCGGTGAGGTACGGGCGGCGGGCACCCAGCGTGAGTCGCCCGAACGGGCTGCGGGATGCGGCGCGGGTGGTCATGGACGAAAATCTAGGCGCGACAACGCCGCCGTACCCCCGACGTTTGTCACGAACCTCCACGGGAAGGCACTGGCATGCGAGCGACAGTCATCTACGGCGCCGGCGACGTCCGGGTCGAGACCGTTCCCGACCCGAAGCTGGCCGAGCCCACCGACGTCGTCCTGCGGGTCGTGCGGTCCTGCATCTGCGGGAGCGACCTCTGGCCGTACGCCGACATGGAGCCGCGCGAGCACGGCCGCCGGATCGGGCACGAGTTCCTCGGGATCGTCGAGGAGACCGGCGCCGACGTCACCACGCTCAAGAAGGGCGACCTCGCCGTCGCGCCGTTCGTGTGGTCCGACAACACTTGCGAGTTCTGCCGCGAAGGCCTGCAGACGTCGTGCCTGCACGGCGGCGGCTGGGGCGCGAAGGGCGTCGACGGCGGCCAGGGCGAGGCCGTGCGCGTCCCGCAGGCCGACGGCACGCTGGTCAAGCTCCCGCCCACCGAGGACGACGACCTGCTCGCGTCCCTGCTCACGCTGTCGGACGTCTTTTCCACCGGCCACCACGCCGCGGTGAAGGCGCGTGTGAGCGAGGGCCAGAACGTCACCGTGATCGGCGACGGCGCCGTCGGCCTCTGCGCCGTCCTCGCGGCGAAGCGCCTCGGCGCCGACCGCGTCATCCTGATGGGCCGCCACCAGGACCGCACCGACCTCGGGCGCGAGTTCGGCGCGACCGACGTCGTCGCCGAACGCGGCGAGGAGGGCGTCGAGAAGGTGCGCGAGCTGACGAACGGCCGGGGCACGCACGCCGTCCTCGAGTGCGTCGGCACGAAGGGCGCCTTCGAGATGGGCATCGGGGTGGTGCGCGCGGGCGGCGCGGTCAGCCGGGTCGGCCTGCCGCAGTACGAAGAAGGCCCGATCGGCGTGGGCGTGTTCCGCCGCAACGTCACCGTCACCGGCGGGGTCGCGCCCGCGCGGCACTACATCCCGGAGCTGCTGCCGGACGTCCTCGACGGCAAGTACCAGCCCGGTCGCGTCTTCGACCGGACCATCGACATCGAGGGCGTCCCGGACGGCTACCGCGCCATGGCGAACCGCGAGGCGCTGAAGGTGCTCATCAAGCCGTGACCCGTCCGGGTGGGGGTCCCCGACGGGACACCCACCCCGCATTGCCGATCCGGCCAAAGCAGGCCGCGCCCGAGCAGCACGTAATCGCTGCTCGGAGAGCCGTCGGCCGTGGCTGCGGTCGGATTGGCAATGAACGGCACAGTACGTTGGTACGTATGGACATGATCACCCCCGAGCCGCGTCCCGCCTGGATCGCCGGCCGCCCGGAGGCGGGCGCCACCACCCTCGTCGTGCACCACCCGTACGACGGCAGCGAGGTCGCGACGGTCGCCGTGCCCGGGCCGGAGCAGGTCGAACGCGCGGTCGCCGCCGCAGTGTCGGTCGCTCGCGAGCTCCGCGCCACCCCGGCGCACGTGCGCGCGGGCGCGCTCGACCACGTGTCCCGGGTGCTCGCCGCCCGTGCCGAAGAAATAGCCGAAGTGATCACGGCCGAGAACGGCAAGCCGCTCAAGTGGGCCGAAGCCGAGGTCAACCGCGCGGTGTCGGTGTTCCGCATCGCCGCCGAGGAGGCCCGCCGGTTCACCGGCGACGTCCAGCGCCTCGACACCGACCCGGCGGGTGAGGCGCGGCTGGCGCTGACCCGCCGCGTGCCGCGCGGGCCGGTGCTCGGCATCGCACCGTTCAACTTCCCGCTCAACCTGGTGGCGCACAAGGTCGCGCCGTCGCTGGCGGTCGGTGCGCCGATCATCGTCAAGCCGGCCCCGCGGACGCCGCTGTCGTCGCTGATCCTCGGCGAGATCCTGGCCGAGACGGACCTGCCCGAGGGGTCGTTTTCCGTGCTGCCGCTGGGAAACGACGAGACGAAGGCGCTCGTCGCCGACCCGCGGCTGCCCGTCGTGTCGTTCACCGGCTCGGGTCCGGTCGGCTGGTCGCTCAAGGACGCCGCGCCGCGCAAGCACGTCGTGCTGGAGCTGGGCGGCAACGCGGCGGCCGTCGTGCTGCGCGACTGGCCCGACCCCGAAGGCGCCGCGCACCGCATCGCCACCTTCGGCAACTACCAGGCCGGACAGTCCTGCATCGCCGTGCAGCGGGTGATCGTGGACGCCGCCGTCGCGGACGAGTTCGTGCCCGCGCTGCTGGAAGCCGTCGAGTCGCAGCGCACGGGCGACCCGTACGACCGCAACACCGACGTCGGCCCGGTCGTCGACGATGCCGCCGCCGAGCGGATCGTCGCGTGGGTCGCCGAGGCCGTCGACGCGGGCGCGAAGCTGCTCACCGGCGGCACCCGCGACGGCGCGACCGTGGCCCCGACCTTGCTCACCGACGTCCCGGCGGACACCAAGGCCTGGGCCGAAGAGATCTTCGGGCCCGTGCTCGCGGTGTCCGTTGTGGACGGTGTGGACGAGGCCTTCCGCTCGGTCAACGAATCCGCGTACGGCCTGCAGGCCGGCGTCTTCACCACCGACGTCCAGCTGGCGTTCCACGCGTCGGCGGAGCTGGAGGTCGGCGGCGTGATCATCGGCGACGTCCCGTCCTACCGCGCCGACCAGATGCCCTACGGCGGCGTCAAGGGCTCCGGCGTCGGCCGCGAAGGCGTGCTGGCCGCGATGCACGACCTGACCGAGGAGCGCGTCACCGTCTTCACCGGCATCGACCTCTAGACGACGAGGCCCTGCCCGAACCGGAAGACGTTTTGGGGGTCGTACTTCCTCGCGACGTCCTGCAAGCGCTTCGCGTTGTCGCCGTAGTAGGCGGCCTTCCAGTCGGGCAGGGCCGGGTCGATGTAGTTGACGTACCCGCCGCCCGCGCCGGCCGCCGCGAGGCCCGCGACGACCTCGCCGACCGACTGCGCCACCTTCGCCTGGGTCTTCACCGTCGCGGGCGCGTAGATCTGCACGCTGGCCAGCGCGTCGCGGTGCCAGAACGCCGTCGCGTCCTTCGCCGGCTCGCCGACCTTGCCGCCGAGGCCGTCGATGAGCAGGTCCATGCCCGCCCGGCCGTCGGCGAGCGCGACGACCTTCGCCGGGTCGACCGGGTTCGTGATGATCCGCGACGATGCGACGAACGACTGCCGGGCCGAGCTGCCCGAGAAGTAGTTCATGGCGCCGAGGTAGTCCAGGCTCTTCACGGTGCGCTGCGTCGGCCGCGCGCCGGCGTTGGTCGTGAGGTTGTTCAGCAGCGTGTTCAGCCCGGACGGCGGACCGACGTAGCAGCCGCCGACGCGGCACTGCACCGGAGAGCCGCCGGAGAACACGATGTTGGCCCACAGCTCCGGCGGCATCGCGGCGATCCACTGCTGCCACGCGCCGAGCACGCCGGCCGCGGAACCGGACGGGAAGCGCAGCGAGAACACCGTCAGGTTCGGCGCGGGGTCGGTTTCGAAGGTGAACTGGGTGACGATGCCGAAGTTGCCGCCGCCCCCGCCGCGCAGCGCCCAGAACAGGTCCGGCTCGGAGCTCGCGGACGCCGTCACCACCTTGCCGTCGGCCGTGACGACCTGCGCCGAGCTCAGGTGGTCGCAGGTCAGGCCGTACTTGCGGGAGAGCACGCCGATGCCGCCGCCGAGGGTCAGCCCGGCGATCCCGACCGTCGGGCAGGAGCCGGCGGGCAGCGCGCGCCCGGCCCGCGCCAGCCCGGCGTACACGTCCTTCAGCTTCGCGCCCGCGCCGATGACGGCCTGGGTGCCCTGGATGTCCACTTTGTTCATCCGGGACAAGTCGATGACGAGCCCGCTCTGGGGAACCGAGTAGCCGGCGTAGGAGTGGCCGCCGCTGCGCGCGGCGAGCGTCACGCGCCCGGCGGCGGCCTGGACGCAGGCCTGCACGTCCTCGGCGCTCGACGCCGACGCGATGGCGACCGGGTTGTTGCCGTCGAAGAGGGGGTTGAAGGCGCGCTTGGCGGTGTCGTAGCCGTCGCCACCCGGGCGCACGACGCCGCCGGCCAGCTTGCCGCGCAGGTCGTCCCAGTTCGGCGGACCGGTGGGCAGCCGGGTGGTGGGCGGCCCGGACGTCTCGGGCGGCGGCGCGCCCGTCGAAGCGGCGGGGTCCGAAGGGGTGCCCGGCCCGCACGCGGCGGCGACGGCACCGGCCGCCGACACGCCCGCGACCCGGAGGAACGCCCTTCTGTCCATGTGGTCGAAGACGTGCGGCCGTCCGCCGGGTTGCCCGGTCACCGGGCCGGCCTGCTCACGCTGTCCACATCGGACTCCTCGCTGCCGGGGACGCCCAGTTTAGGGCCGGACCCGGGGTTTCGCGCCCCTGATCGGTACACGGAGGACGGTCGCGGTCAGTTCACGGCCGCTTCACGACCAGGCGGGGATCCGCGGCACGTCGCCGTCGAGGCTCTCGCCGTCGGAACGCCCGCTCAGCCAGGCCAGGAGCTGCCCGCTCGTGCCGGTGACGGTCGCACCGGGGGCGGCGCCCATCGTCCATTCGCCCGTGCCCTCGGCGACCAGGCGCAGCGCGGGGAGGTGCGCGCTCCGGGAGTTGATCGCGTGCTGGACGACCTCACCGGCGAGCGGGCCGAGGAGGTCCAGGACGCGGTCGAGGTCGTAGCCGCGATCGAGGTCGGCGAGGTGGATGGTCAGCTCGGACACCCGCATCCGCGCGACGACGGTCCCGCTGACGGGGTCGCCCTGCCGGTTGCGGGCCTCCCGCGCCCAGGCGTCGTCCGGCAGGCCGGCGGCGTACTCCTCGAAGCGCGCGGCGGACGCGACGAAGTCGGCGAGGATATCGGCGGCCCCGCGCCGGGCACCGGCCTCGATGTCGGCTTCGCGGGCTTCGGGGCTGGCGTACATCGGCGTCTCGACACCGGTGTTCGCCCAGGTCAGGAGGTTCTTGAGGCCATCGGCGTTGCGCGCGACGTGCGCCAGGACGTGCGCGCGCGACCACCCGGGCAACGCGCTGGGGGCGCGCAGCTCGGGCTCGCCGAGGCCACCGATGGCCCGCGCCCATTCGTCGTCGAGTTTCCGTACCGCGTCGAGCAGGGCGTGCGCCTTTTCGGATGCCGTCGTCACGGCCCCGAGTCTAGGACCGCCGGAGCGCCGCCGAGGGCGTCCGATCCCGCGTACCCGGCCGGACGACACGCGTACCTCAAGGGACGACACGCGTGCCCAGCCGGACGACACGCCGCGGCCGGGGACGCGGGTGCCGTGTCGTCCGTGCAGGCACGCGTGTCGTCCGTGCAGGCACGCGTGTCGTCCGTCGCGGGACGGGCTAGGACCGCCGCAGGGCTGCCGGGGCGTCGGCGGGAACGGCCGGGTTCTTCGGCGCCACCGGCTCCAACCGGACGTACGACGCGTCCTGCGCCGGCCGCTGGTCCGCCTCGCCCTTGTTCGGCCAGAACGAGAACGCCCGCTCGGCCTGGGCCGCGATCGTCAGGGACGGGTTCACGCCCAGGTTGGCCGTGATCGCCGCGCCGTCGACGACCGACAGGCCCGGGTAGCCGAACACCCGGTGGTACGGGTCGATCACGCCTTCCTCGGCGGACGCGCCGATCGGGACGCCGCCGATGAAGTGCGCGGTCAGCGGGATGTCGAAGATCTCGCCCCACGTGCCGCCCGCGATGCCGCCGATGCGGTCCGCCGTGCGCTCGTTGGCCTCGTGACCGGCCGGGATGAAGCTCGGGTTCGGCTCGCCGTGGCCCTGCTTCGACGTGTACTTGCGCCGGCCGAACAGGCCGCGCTTCGTGTACGTCGTGATCGAGTTGTCGAGGCTCTGCATCACCAGCAGGATCACCGTGCGCTCGCTCCAGCGGTAGCCGTTGAGCAGCTTCGCCGCCTGCACCGGGTGCTTGACCATGAACGTGACGGCCTGCCGCCAGCGCGGCACCGGCGACGCGCCGTCGGTGGCGATCGTCTGCAGCAAGCTCATCGCGTTGCTGCCCTTGCCGTACCGGACCGGCTCGATGTGGGTGTTCTCGTCCGGGTGGATCGACGACGTGATCGCGACCCCGCGGCTGAAGTTGCGGCTCTCGTCGACCTCGGTGCGGGCCGCGCCGATGATCGCCTCGGAGTTCGTCCGGGTCAGCTCGCCGAGGCGCCGCGACAGCTTGGGCAGCGTGCCGGTGTCCTTCAGCTGGTGCAGCAGGTTCTGCGTGCCCCAGGTGCCGGCGGCGAAGACGACCTTCTCGGCGGTGATCGTGGTCCGGAAGCGCTTCGACGTCGTCCCGGTCTTCTTCAGGTCGACTTCGTAACCGCCGCCGGCCGGCCGCACCGACGTCACCGTCGTCAGCGGGATGACCTTCGCGCCGTCCTGCTCAGCGAGGTAGAGGTAGTTCTTGACCAGCGTGTTCTTCGCGCCGACGCGGCAGCCGGTCATGCAGGCCCCGCATTCGGTGCAGCCGGTGCGCTCGGGCCCGGCTCCCCCGAAGTACGGGTCCTGGGCACGCGCGCCGGGCTTGCCGAAGTAGACGCCGACGGGGGTCGGGTGGAACGAATCGGCGACGCCCATGTCCTTCGCGACGTCGCGCATCACGACGTCGGACGGGGTGATAGTCGGGTTCGTGACGACGCCGAGCATGCGACTCGCCTGGTCGTAGTGCGGCGCGAGCTCGGACTCCCAGTCGGTGATGTGCGACCACTGCTTGTCCGCGTAGAACGGCTTGAGCGGCCGGTAGAGCGTGTTCGCGTAGACGAGCGAGCCACCGCCGACGCCCGCGCCGGCCAGCACCATGACGTCGTTGAGCATGTGGATGCGCTGGATCCCGTAGCAGCCGACCTGCGGCGCCCACAGGTAGCGCCGGAGGTCCCACGACGTCTTCGCGAACTCGTCGTCGGCGAACCTGCGCCCGGCTTCGACGACCGCTACCCGGTAGCCCTTCTCGGTGAGCCGCAGCGCCGCGACGCTGCCGCCGAACCCCGACCCCACGACGACGACGTCGTAGTCGAGGGCACCCGCACTGGTGGTGGTGTTACTGGCAGTCACACCTTGAGCGTAACCCCGGGTTCCCGTCCTGACCAGAGGTAAGTTACTGGCGAGTCACCCGTTTTGGCGCATCCATCGAGACCTTTGTGGGTAATTATCAAAGTGCTCGATGTCCACGTAGGCGAGACCCGTCGGCGGGACACGATTTCCGGGAGGGACCGACATGGGCCCCCAGCAGCTCACCGGTTGGCGCAAGTCGAGCCACAGCCACTTCGAGGAGAACGCGTGCGTCGAGATCGGCGCCGGTCCCGGTGTGGTCGGCGTGCGGGACACCAAGCAAGCAGCTTTGGCCAGCCGCCCGGTGCTCGTCTACTCCGAGAGCGCCTTCGCCGCGTTCCTCGCGCACCTCACCAGGCAATAGTGTGCTCTGCCGGGAGCTGACCCCGTCAGCTCCCGGCTTTCGCATTGCCCAGCACCATCGCCGTGACCTGGCGCGCGGCCTCGCAGGGGTCACTCTTGCCGATGTTCTTCTCGGACTGATCAACGCTGATGTCGATGGTTTGCGTATCACTGGTCCCGACGGCGACGGTGCACTCTCCCTTGGCCCGCTGATCTCCGACGCCGTCGTAAGCAGCCAACGGGTACCCGTCGACTGGCTCCAGCGGCTCGACGAAGGGATAGACATTCCCCTTCGCGGCATAGACCCTGGTCAAGCCGCGCTTGTCCAGCTTGCCGAAAATGATGCCGACGCCGGCCCGGCCAGGCGCTTCCCAGTTGCACACCGGACCCACGTCCGCGTCGGGCTCGGGTTTTATCTCCACCGCCGAACCCAGCAACCCGGCAACCTGGGCCGGCGTCAACGCATCACACGGCGACCGCTGCAGCCTCGTGAGGTCGATCGGGTTCGCCACCTTCGGCACGCCCGGCCCAGGAACCTCGTCCACCGCCCCGGAGGAAGGCGCCGCGCCCGACACCGACGGAACCGGAACCGCCGTACCCCCGTTTGTGGTGCCACAAGCCCCGAGCACCAGCAACGCGGCACTCAACAGAATGATCACGCGGCGCATCACAGACTGCCTCCGGCCTGGTCGATCTCGGTCCGACCAGCGTCCTCGGTAGCAGCGTACTGACCCGACGCCGCCCGAAACCTGGCCGCCATCGCCCGGCAGTACTCCTCACGTGCGGCCAAGGTGTCCAGCAACGCCTTGCCAGAGGTCCGGATCAGGTCGGCATTGCCTTGGCTGGCGTATTCGAGCCCCGGGCCCTGAGCGCTGGCAATGTAGTTCGCCTTCTGGCGATCTTCCCGGAACTCGTCGGCCATGTCGTCCCAGTCCTTGGCGAGTTCGCGGAGCGTCGCCTCGTCGTAGGCGAACCCGGCCCCGGGATCACCCGACGCTCCATACGAACCCGCCACCGGAACACCGTTGGGGCCAGGCAACGACCAGTCCCCCTCCGGGTCGTACACGGAACCCATCGTCGCCCTCCCCGGCCACGCAGCGCTCTACGTCGGACACTCTGTGTCGTCAGACTCGCAGAACACTAGCAAGGTTCCCGCCGCGTCGACTCTCACCGGCGGACGGTGAGCCCCACCCGCTGGAACTCCTTGAGGTCCGAATACCCCGTCTTCGCCATCGCACGACGGAGCGCCCCGAACAGATTCACCACGCCTTCCGCGTCGGACGACGGCCCGAACAGCAGGGTCTTCAGGTCGACGGCGTAGTCCGGCCCGGCCGCCACGCGCGAGCGCGGCAGGGACGGGTGCGCGGCCGCCGCCGTCCAGTACAGGCCCTGACCCGGTGCGTCCGACGCCGCGGCCAGCGGGGAGCCGAGCATGACGGCGTCCGCTCCGCACGCGATTGCCTTCGCGATGTCGCCGGAGACCGTCATGCCGCCGTCCGCCAGTACGTGCACGTAGCGGCCGCCGGTCTCGTCGAGGTAGTCGCGGCGGGCGGCCGCGGCGTCGATGATCGCCGTGGCCATCGGGACGCCGATGCCGAGGACGCGGTCGGTGCTCGTCACGCCCGGCGTGTAGCCGTGGCCGACGATGACGCCGGCCGCGCCGGTGCGCATCAGGTGCATCGCCGTGCGGTAGTCGCTGACGCCGCCGGCGATCACCGGCACGTCGAGGCGGCCGATGAAGTCCTTGAGGTTCAGCGGCTCGGCGTCGCGCTGCACGTGCTCAGCCGAGATGATCGTGCCCTGCACGACCAGGATCTCGACGCCGGCCGCGATCAGGTCCGGGGTCAGCTCGGCGGCGTGCTGCGGGCTGACGCGCGCGGCGACCGTGACGCCGGATTCGCGGACGGTCTTGATCGCCTCGGTCAGCAGGTCGAGCCGGATCGGCGCGGCGTGCAGCTCCTGCAGCACCCGGCCGACCGCGGTCGGGTCCTCGAGGTCCTCGGCCGCGCGCACCAGCTGGAAGATGGCGTCCTCGACGTTCGCGTGCCGCGCCCACAGACCCTCGGCGTTGAGCACGCCCAGGCCGCCCAGCTCACCGACGGCGACCGCGGTGCCCGGCGAGACGATCGCGTCCGTCGGGTGCGTGACGAGCGGCAGGTCGAAGCGGTAGGCGTCGATCTGCCAGGAGGTGGACACCACCGAAGACGACCGGGTCCGCCGCGACGGCACGATCTCGACGTCGTCGAGGTCATAAGCCCGCCGCGCGGTGCGGCCCATCCCGATCTCGACCAGGTCCCGCACGTGAAGCCTCCTCCGACGACGACAATCTGCCGTGCCCCATTGTCGCTAGTCCGCGTGGGTGACCCGCGCACGGGGGTTAGAACAGCAGCAACACCGGCAGCGCGCCCGCCGCGAACCCGGCCGTCGCGGTCAACGCGGCCAGCGCGGGCCGGTCCGCTTCCGCGACCCAGATCAGCGTGAAGACCAGCGCCATGACCGCGATCGCCGCCACGAAGACGCCGACGGCGACGGGCGAATTCCCGACCCTGACCCGGTGACCGGCGGCCTCCACGGCCTGCACCGACCGCCCGAGCTCGGAAACATCCAGGCGGACCGGCACTCCCGGCTCCAGGTCGAGGCTCGCGTCGCCCGATTCGACCTCGAAGCGCTCGCCCGCCGCCGTGCGGAGGACGAGGTCGTACCGGTGGCCCGTCGAGCTCGAGTCGTGCTGGCCCCGGCTCTCGACGGTGGCTTCTTCCCGCTCGGCCGGTCCGCCCGCGTCGAGGACCCCCCACGTCCCGAAGGCCAGCGCGGCCCCGGCGAGGGCCGCGCCCACCACGGAGACGACGAGGCTCGCGGCCACGGCTACACCCGCACGAAGACGATGACGGGCGCCAGCAGCGCGCCCAGGGCCAGGGCCAGCCAGGTCGCCACCGGTGGGTAGACGTTCAGCCGGACCGCGCCGAAGTACATCGCGCCCAACGCGAGCAGGGCCGCGCAGATCAGCAGCACCGGCCGGATCACGCCCGGCCGCAGGTCGACCACGCCGCCGCCGGCGCTGAGGTAGGCGATGCTGCCGTCCGCCGTCGAGACGTCGAGCGCGACCGGCTGCCCGGCCGGCAGGTCGAGGCCGGGATCGACCGCGGTGACGCGGTAGAGCCGGTTCCCGGCGTCGATCGCGACGGTGTGGCTGACCGCCTCGTCGTCCCCGCCGACCGGGAGCGCTCCCCGCTCGTGGGACAGGACGTGCCCTTCGACGCGGAAGGTGGGCGCGTCGCGGCCGGCCAGCACCTGGCACATCAGGCAGACGATCCCGCCGAGGAACAGCGACGCGAGCGCGACGGCCGTGAAGAACACCTTGCGCAGCAGGCGCGTGAAGCGGCTGACCGTCATGCCGTTCAGTGCACACCAAAGTGGCCACGCAAGGCGATAGGCCGATTACCGTAAGCACGCTAGGTTACGAAAACTCAGAAGGAGACCTTCGCCACTGAGTCCGAACGCAGTACCGACTCCTGCTGGAACTGCTTTTCGTAGTCGGCGCGCAGGCCTTCGATCTCCCGCTCGGCCTCGCGGTCGGCGAACGGGTAGAGCAGTACGACCACATGGGTGTGCTCGCGCACGATCGTCCCGGACCCGCCGCGCCACTGGCCGCTGCCGTCGAGCCGGGTGAAGCCGTCCGGGAACGCCGCGGTGATCTCCCGGTCGGAGAAGGCGGCGAACTCCTTGTCGGTCACCTCGGTGCCGTCCGGCTTGCCGGTGCCGAAGAACAGCTCGGTGCGCTTCCAGAGTTCACCGGGTGACTGGATCTGCGCCGGCGCAGCCGGGGTGTCGGCCGCCGACGCCACGACACCGCCGCCCAGCCCCAGCGCCGCCGAAGCGGCCGCGACCACGACGGTCCGTCGGGAAATCGCCATTCGTCCTCCCAGGTCGATGCGCTCCGAGTGTTCCGGGCGCACCGACCTGGGGGAATGATCGAAAGGGCGGACTAACGCGTCGTGTAGTTCGGGGCCTCGACGGTCATCGTGATGTCGTGCGGGTGGCTCTCCTTGAGACCGGCCGCGGTGATCCGGACCAGCTGGGCTTCCTGCAGCTCGGCGATCGTGTTGGCGCCGGCGTAGCCCATGCCCGAGCGCAGGCCGCCGACGAGCTGGTGCACGACGTTGGCCAGCGGCCCGCGGAACGGGATGCGGCCTTCGATGCCTTCGGGGACCAGCTTGTCCTCGCTCAGCACGTCGTCCTGGGCGTAGCGGTCCTTGGAGTACGACTTCGCCTGGCCCCGCGACTGCATCGCGCCGAGCGAGCCCATGCCGCGGTAGACCTTGAACTGCTTGCCGTTGACCAGGATCAGGTCACCGGGCGACTCGGCGGTGCCGGCCAGCAGGCTGCCCAGCATCACCGTGGACGCGCCGGACGCGATCGCCTTCGCGATGTCGCCGGAGTACTGGATGCCGCCGTCGCCGATCACCGGAACGCCCGCCGGGCGGCACGCCTGGTCGGCCTCGTAGATCGCGGAGATCTGCGGGACGCCGACGCCCGCGACGATCCGGGTGGTGCAGATCGAGCCCGGGCCGACGCCGACCTTGACGCCGTCCGCGCCCGCGTCGACCAGCGCCTGCGCGCCCGCGCGGGTCGCGACGTTGCCGCCGACGATGTCGACCGCGTCGCCCAGCTCCTTCTTCAGCAGGCTCACCGTGTCGACGACCGCCCGGGAGTGCCCGTGCGCGGTGTCGACCATCAGGACGTCGACGCCCGCGTCGGCCAGCGCCATCGCGCGCTTGTGACCGTCCGGGCCGACGCCGACCGCGGCGCCGACGATCAGGCGGCCGTCCGGGTCCTTCGTCGCCTTCGGGTACTGCTCGGTCTTCACGAAGTCCTTGACCGTGATCAACCCGCGCAGCTTGCCCGCGCCGTCGACGATCGGCAGCTTCTCGATCTTGTGCCGGCGCAGCAGGCCGAGCGCGGCGTCCGCGGACACGCCGACCTGGGCGGTGACCAGCGGCGCCTTCGTCATCACCTCGGACACCGGGCGGCTGTGGTCCACCTCGAAGCGCATGTCGCGGTTGGTGATGATGCCCACCAGCGCGCCGGACGCGTCGGCCACCGGCACCCCGGAGATGCGGAACTTCGCGCACAGCGCGTCGACCTCGGCCAGCGTCGCGTCGGGCGAGCAGGTGACCGGGTCGGTGACCATGCCCGCCTCGGACCGCTTCACGACCTCGACGGCGGCGGCCTGCTCGTCGATCGGCAGGTTGCGCTGGAGCACGCCGATGCCGCCCTGGCGGGCCATGGCGATGGCCATCCGGGCCTCGGTGACGGTGTCCATCGCGGCGGAGACCAGCGGGATGCCGAGGGTGATGTTCCGGGTCAGCCGCGTGCCGGTGTCCACCGCGCTGGGCACGACGTCGGATTCGGCGGGCAGCAGCAGCACGTCGTCGAAGGTCAGGCCGAGCATGGCGAACTTGGCCGGCATGGGGGCGGTGATGCCGTCGCTGGTCATAGCGGGTGAAGGGCCTTCCTGACGCGGGATGAGCGGGGTCGCTGTGGCGACTCGGAGCCTTCCCCTCATGATATCCGCCGCGCGGGCCCGCCCCGGGCGGTGGGCGAGCCGCGGGGACCGCCCGGTACCGTGCAGGCCGTGGCGCATGATGTCCTGCCTCCAGACCCGTTCGCGGACGACCCGGACGACCCGGCCCGGGCGTTCCTCGTCGACGAGGACCGGCTGGACGAGCCGATCAGCGACTCCGAACGCACGGAGCTGCTGGCCGACCTCTCCGATCTGGCCGTCTACCAGGCGCTCCTCGAGCCCCGCGGGGTCCGCGGGATCGTCGTCGACTGCGGCGAGTGCGACGAACCGCACTACCACGACTGGCACCTGCTGCGGGCCAGCCTGGAGCAGCTGCTGGCCGATGGGCGGATGCGCCCGCACGAGCCGGCCTACGACCCGAACCCGGGCGACTACGTGAGCTGGGACTACTGCCGGGGCTTTGCCGACGGCGTAACGGCCAACGAAAGCGCCTACTGAGTCAGAACGCGAAAGAGCCCTGGTGAGCTTGCTCACCAGGGCTCTTTCGTATCCGAAGCTCTTACTCGCCGCCGGCGCTCTGGCCGCCGACGGAGGACTCGCTGCGGCCCGTGTTCGTGCCGGGGTCGTTGCCACTCGCGGCCGTGGTGCTCGGCGGCGGCTCGGTGGTCGGCGGAGGCGGCGTGGTGGTCGGCGGCGGGGGCGTCGGGGTCGGCGTCCCGGTGCCCGGCAGGCTGGTGGTGCCACTGCCGCTGCCCGGGATGGACGTCGCCGAGCCGGCCGGCGGCACCTGCGTCGGCGAGGCACCGGGCGGCACCAGCGTCGGAGTCGTCTGGGTCGGGCCCTGGACCGGCGCTTCCGGGTTCTGGAGCTGCGCGGCGAGCTGCCGGTGCTGCTCCATCAGCTGGTCGCGGTTGTCTTCGTCGCTGACCTGCGACAGGGCGGCCTGCGCGGCGTCGAGGGCTTCGCGGGCGGCGTCGAGGTTGCCGCCGGCGATGGCGAGGTTCGCCTTCTCGAGGTCGACCTTCGCGTTCGCGGCCGCCTCGACCGAGCGGGTGTGATCGGAGTACAGGACCTTCGCGAGGCCCCACAGGGTGTCGCCGGGTTCTGCGGAGCGCGCGGCCAGCCCGGTGCCGGTGAACGCGATCGCCAGCACAGCGGCGGCGACGGCGACCGGGACGAGCAGCCTGCGGCGGCGTCCGCTCGAAGCGTGTTGCTTCGCGAGACTCGCGGTGGTGACGGTCCGCACAGCGGTGTCGACGTCGACCAGTTCGGCCAGAGGCTCACTGTCGATGTCTCTTCGCCACGCGACCAGCAGCGCGTTGAGCTCCTGATCGCCGAGACCGTCGGCCAGCGCCGGGTCGGACCCGCCGAGCGCGTCGAGCAGAGCATCGTCCGCTTGGACCGCCGACAGGTCGGCGGCGAACTCCGCCTCCGAAGACGACAAGCCATTGCCGAACACGTCATCGGGCTCGTAGCCCTTCTCGTGACCGGTCACTCAGATCACCTCCTCCGCGGCCAGGACCTTTCTCAGCCGCGCGAGGGCGCGGTGCTGGGCGACGCGGACGGCACCGGGCGTGGAGCCGACCGCATCCGCGGTCTCCTCCGCCGACAGGCCCACGACCACGCGCAACACCACGATCTCCCGCTGCTTGTCCGGCAGCACCTGCAACAACTGGGACATCCGCTCGTTCAGCTCACCTTGCAGCGCCCGCTGCTCGGGACCGACCCCGCCCTCGACTTCGTCGGGGATCTCGGCCACCGGCTCGGCCCGGTTGCGCGCCGCGGCGCGATGCGCGTCGGCCACCTTGTGCTGGGCGATCCCGTAGACGAAGGCCAGGAACGGACGGCCTTGATCGCGGTACGAAGGCAATGCCGTTAGCACCGCGAGACACACCTCCTGCGCAACGTCGTCCGCCGAAGCGAAAGATCGCTCCTGCCTGCCAACCCGGGCGCGGCAATACCGCACTACCAGTGGACGGATAGCAGCCAGCAGCCGCTCCACTGCCTGGGGATCTCCCTCGACAGCAGCGGCGACCGGTTCATCCAGTCCATCCCCCACATTGGCCATCGCAGACAACAGTCCCAGTGTTACGTGTAGGTGTGCAAAGAACCCGGCCCGTGGTCGCCTCCACCCCGAACCGGTGACCGCTACCGTACCTTCGGGCCGCTTCGGACCGGCGCGCGCGGTGCTTCCCGGCGCGCCGCACCGTCTGAAGGCACGGAAATACGGATGGTCCTGCAGACCCGCGGTCGTCATCGCCGATTCAACGAACGAACGGTGTCGCGGGTACGAGATCCGTCGGAGGGACGGGTGCCGGGACGGGGTTCCGCCCGGTGGCTGCCCGAAGGGGCGCCGGAGTGTGATGGGGACCACACAAGTGCGGGCCAGGGCGGTGCGCGCCCTGGCCCGTCGTCACCTGTATTCCGGCCGTGTCAGGATCGAGGAGAAGCCGCGGGGACGGGTCAGCTGACCAGGCCGCGACGGAAGCCGTGCGCCACGGCCTGCGCGCGGTCGCGCACGCCGAGCTTGCGGAACAGCCGCCGGGCGTGGGTCTTCACCGTGTCCTCGGACAGGTAGAGCTCGCGGCCGATCTGGCCGTTGCTCTTGCCCTGGCTCATCCCGCGGAGCACCTGAAGCTCGCGCTCGGTCAGCTGGACGCCCGGGTCGGACGGCTGACGGGGCGCGGGCACCGAGGTGCTCGCCAGGGTGTGAGCCAGTGCGGCGACCAGCTCCGGCCGGGACGCGTCCCAGCGGAGGTAGCCACGGGCACCGCCGGCGATCGCCGCGGCGATGCTGCCCGCGTCGTCGGGGGCACCGAAGACGATGACGTTCGCCTGGGGGTTGGCGGAGACGAGCCGTCGAGTGGCTTCGACACCTGTCGGGACCGCGCGTTGCGTTCCGACCAGCACGACGTCGACGGGCTGACGGGAGTACCGGGCCAGCAGCTCGTCACCGTGCGCTACGCAGTCGATGCGACTGACCCCAGGGACCGCGGACATCACTCGGGTGAGCCCTTCACGGACACTGCGTCGGTCGTCGCAGATCAAGACCGTCGTCACGGGGTTTCCTTCCTGCAGCCGGGTGACATTCCACTTCCCCTATCGGACGCTTTAGCCCGAACCTTGACACGATCCGGTGGCTTTTTTTGAAGTTTCTTAGCCCGGATGCCGGAACACCCCATTCCGACGGCTCAACCACCCGGGGCGGGGACCCATGGTGATTCCCCCGCGATCCTCCTCCCGCAAGGATCTGCGCTTCGTAACACTGCGTGCAACACCTCTGCCACTCTGAATCGATACTCCTCGGCGTGTCCTGGGCGCAGATCGGCCATGACGAGGGCGGCCGGCCACAAAAGTGAAAGCAGTTCGCATTCCTCGGCCGTCGCCATTGCATTTCCGACAAGACCGTCCGAAATCTCCCGGTGATCGGGAGCCCCGGCGGCCCGCAGGGCCACGGCCAGCACAATCCCGGATTTCACGACGTGCCGCCGAGCACCGCGGGCTTCGGCCGTTTCGAATGCGCGCTCGGCGTGCGGCACGGCGGCGGTGCCCTGACCTGCGGCGAGCTCGATCTCGGCCCCGACCCAGCCGCCGCGGACCCGGGCTCGCCACCGATCGTCCTCGCGGGTCGCACGCTCGGCGAGCCTGCGAGCGGCACCGAGGCGCCCGAGGGCGAGGTTGTCGGCGGCCAGGCCGAGGAGGGCATCGGCTCGCGCGCCGGCGGCGTCGAGACCGTCCGGGTCGGGGCGGCTGTCTCGGCCGGCTGCTTTCGCGAAGGCCTCACCGTCGAGCGCACGAGCCTGCCGGTGGCCGCCCAGCTGCCTCCGGTGGGCGGCGAGGGTGCTGGCGGCGAGTGAGGCCTCGACCGGACCGGCTTCGTGCCTCAGGGGCCCAAGCAGAGCCGCGGCGGCGGCATACCGGCCTTGGGCGCCGAGCACGATGGCGGCGAGCAGCCGTTCCCGGGGGGTGCGGGCCCCTCCGCCGGCTCCGCGCGTGACGGCGGGGTCCGGGAGCGGATCGCTCCCGAACGCGGCGGCCCTGAGGGCGGGTTCGTGCACCCGTCCTTTCTAGCGGGTGGCACCGACAGAAACATGATCGAAGTGAGCGGCCTCTACGGCGAAGTTGTCCACAACCAGACCCCGCCTGTGGACAACTCGGGAGCTACCCGCGTCCGCCCACCAGGACGTGCTCGAGCCGGTCTGCCGCGCCCGGTAGATCGGTCAGCAGCTCCACCTTGTCCGGCAGCCCCGCCGGGTCCCATCCGGGCCCGCACGCGAACAGCCGGCTTCGCTGCCTGCCCCGGGACACCCTCGCGAACAGCCGCGTGTCCGCCACCCCGCGGCGGTGGGCCCACAGGACCACCGCCGCCGGCGCGCTGCGGCGGACCGCCACCGCCAGCACCTCCGCCGGCAACGGCACCCCGAACAGCTGCGCCCCGATGCGGCGGCCGGCCAGGGACGCCGCCAGTGCGTACATCGGCATCGAGTCGCGCTCCTCCGGGACGCAGCCCAGCAGCACCGGGCGCGTGTTGCGGGGCTCGTCCAGCACCGGGGTCGCGCGGACCAGCGCCGCGAACACGCACTCCGCCAGCAGGTACTCGACCTCCGCGCCCGCGCTCGCGCCGCGCCAGCGGGCTCCCAGGGCCGACAGCACCGGCTCGACCACGCCCGTCCACGCCGGGAGGACGCCCAGCTCGGCGATCGTGTCCGCGAGCATCCGCTGGACCGCGCCCACGTCCATCGCCAACGCCGCCGTGCTCAGGCGGCGGGCCAGGCGGGAACGGACCTCGAGTCCGTCGTCGGCGCCGGACACCCCCGGAGGGTCCTCGGGCTCCTCCGGCTGGGGTGGGCCGGAGCGCGGCATCTGCTCGAGGGCGTAGCGCGCGGCCTCGGCCGTCGACGCGCCGCTCAGCAACGCTCGCTGCATCAGTTCCAGGCGGCCGATGTCGGAGCTGCCGTAGCGGCGGTGACGGCCGTCGGTGTGCCGGCTGGGGCCCAGCCCGTAGCGGCGGTCCCAGGTTCGGAGGGTGGACGGCGCGACCCCGAGCCGGCGGGCGACCGAGGCCACCGGCAGGGTGGGTTCTTCGGTACCCGACCCAGCTCCCACGAGCCTCAATATCCAGGCACTCAGCGCAGTCGGCAACCGGAGGCGAAACCCCTGCTCACACATCCGGGGGATGCCTAACGGCTGAATCGAACCGAATCGCTTGAACAACTATTGGCGCGCTTCTAACGTTACCGCCGTTGCACCGAATGGAGTATCGGCACCACAGCAGAGCAGCTAGCGGCATCGACCGATTGACGGAGGCGGTCAGGATGGCAGACACGCGCAGGCTCCCAGGACCCAACGCCGACATGTGGGACTGGCAGCTCGAAGGGTCGTGCCGGGGGATGGACAGCGCGTCCTTCTTTCACCCGGACGGCGAGCGCGGCCCGGCGCGGGCACGGCGGGAGGCCAGGGCGAAGGCGGTCTGCCTGAGCTGCCCCGTCCTGGAGATGTGCCGCAGCCACGCGCTGGCCGTGCACGAGCCCTACGGCATCTGGGGCGGGCTCTCGGAGTCCGAGCGGGAGCACCTCATCAAGTCCGACAAACGCGCGCTCAGCATGTCCGGCGGCTGAGCGCCCCACAGACATCGGAGGGCGGCACCGGGTGGGGTGCCGCCCTCCGTGCTCTTCACGACAAGCTCCCGACGACGAAACCGGGCGGCACTCCAGCTGGAGTGCCGCCCGGTTTCGTTTCGAAGAGCGTCAGTGCGAGTGGCCGTGGCCACCCGCGGCGGGCTCTTCCTCGGCCGGCTTCTCGACGATCGACGACTCCGTCGTCAGCACGAGACGCGCGATCGAGGCGGCGTTCGCCACCGCGGACCGGGTCACCTTGACCGGGTCGACGATGCCGGCGGCCAGCAGGTCGGTGAGCTCGCCGGTGGCGGCGTTGAAGCCGTGCCCCCAGCTCTGCTCCCGCACCTTGTTGACGATGACCGCGCCCTCGTGGCCCGCGTTGGTCGCGATCCAGAACAGCGGGGCGGACAGCGCGTCGCGCACGATGCGGACACCGGTCGCTTCGTCGCCCTCGAGGCCGAGGCCGCCTTCGAGCTCCTTGACCGCGTGCACCAGCGCCGAACCGCCGCCGGGCAGGATGCCCTCTTCGACGGCCGCCTTGGTCGAAGCCACGGCGTCCTCGATGCGGTGCTTGCGCTCGTTCAGCTCGGTCTCGGTGGCCGCGCCGACCTTGATGACCGCGACGCCGCCGCCGAGCTTCGCGAGCCGCTCCTGCAGCTTCTCGCGGTCCCAGTCGGAGTCGGTCGTCTCGATCTCCTTGCGGATCTGCGCGACCCGCCCGGAGATGGCGTCCTTGGTGCCGCCACCGTCGACGATCGTGGTGTCGTCCTTGGTGACGACGATGCGGCGGGCCTTGCCCAGCGCGCCGAGGTCGACGTCGGCCAGCTTGCGGCCGATCTCGGCGGAGATGACCTCGCCGCCGGTGACGACCGCGAGGTCGTCCAGGAACGCCTTGCGGCGGTCGCCGAAGAACGGCGCCTTGACCGCGACGGCGGTGATCGTCTTGCGCAGCGAGTTCACCACGAGGGTGGACAGCGCTTCGCCGTCGACGTCCTCGGCGATGATGAGCAGCGGCTTCTTGGCCTCGACGACCTTCTCGAGCACCGGCAGCAGCTCGGCCAGCGACGAGACCTTCTCGCGGACGAGCAGGATGTAGGCGTCCTCGAGGATCGCCTTCTGCTCCTCCGGGTTGGTCGCGAAGTGCGCCGAGAGGAAGCCCTTGTCGAACTGGACGCCTTCGGTGATCACCAGCTCGGTCGCCAGGGTCGACGACTCCTCGATGGTGATGACGCCGTCTTCGCCGACCTTCTCGACGGCTTCGCCGAGCAGGGCGCCGATGTTGGCGTCGCGCGAGGTCACGGTGCCGACCTGGGCGATGCTCTCGCGGCCCTTGACCGGGGTGGCCTTGCTCTTGAGGACCTCGATGACCTTCTCCGCGGCGGCCTCGATGCCGCGGCCGATCGAGGTCGGGTTGGCGCCGGCCGCGACGTTGCGCAGGCCGACCTTCACCAGCGACTGCGCGAGCACGGTCGCGGTCGTGGTGCCGTCGCCGGCGACGTCGTTGGTCTTGGTGGCGACGCTCTTGGCGAGCTGGGCGCCGAGGTTCTCGAAGGGGTCGTCGAGCTCGATCTCACGGGCGACGGTCACGCCGTCGAGGGTGATGGTCGGGCCGCCGAACTTCTTGTCGAGCACGACGTGACGACCGCGCGGGCCGAGGGTGACCTTGACCGCGTCGGCGAGCTTGTTCACCCCGCGCTCCAGCGCGCGACGAGCGTCCTCGTCGAAACTGATCTGCTTGGGCATAGCGTGTTCCGCTTACCTTTCGGTGTCTTTGAAACGCAAGAACGCCCCGCTCCCCGGCGTTGTGCGGGGCCCGGGGCGTCATGCGCTGCGAGCGGACGTCAGTTGATGACGGCCAGCACGTCGCGGGCGGACAGGATCAGGTAGTCCTCACCGTTGTACTTGACCTCGGTGCCGCCGTACTTCGAGTAGATGACGACATCGCCGACGGAGACATCGAGCGGGACGCGGTTGCCCTTGTCGTCGATGCGGCCCGGGCCCACGGCCAGAACCTTGCCCTCCTGGGGCTTCTCCTTGGCGGTGTCGGGGATGACGAGGCCGGAAGCGGTCGTCTCCTCGGCCTCACTCGTCTGGACAACGATCTTGTCCTCGAGCGGCTTGATGTTCACGCTCACCGGGTTGACCTCCACGGTCGTCGAAAGCGTTGGCAGGATGTGGTTACGGCTCTACCACCCCCGCCGTCGCGGGTGCCGGGGCTGTCGGGCCGTGCGATTAGCACTCTAGCCACGTGAGTGCCAGTCGTGCAAGGAGGGTCCCCACCGGCGAGTGAAGCAGCCTCGAACGACCCCCTGACCGGCGCCAACACAGACCGCCCTGGACCTCCCCCGCCCCTCGTCCCCGCCGCAGTCAGCACCGGAGACCCGGGGTCAAGGGTGAGCGAAGCTCATCGCGAAGCGACGCCGAAGGCGCCCTTGAGGCCGGGTATCCGGTGTTGAACAATC